>JAQVYC010000027.1 GCA_028708805.1 Clostridia bacterium
ACTATAAAATTATAAATAAAGAACTACATAATTATAGTCAAAAATTATCCGAGCTTCCACAAATAATTATATTAACTAAATGTGATTTGTTAAAGGAAAAAGAACTAAAAGAAAAAATTAAAAATTTTAAAGAAAGCGTTTTTGATATAATAAGAGAATCTAAAATAAATAATATTGAAAATGAAGAAAAGCTAGAAAATAACATTGAACAAGATGATAAAGCTAAGAATATTGATAAAGAAAAAAATAATTCTAGAAATCAAAAAGCAGAAAACGAAAATATTTATTTTGAATTGCCTGAAATATTGCCGATTTCTTCAATTTCAAATTTAAATATTGAAAAACTAAAAGATATGATTTGGGAAAAACTGGAAAAATTACCTAAAACCCAAAGTGTTCAAGTTGAAGAGTTCGAATTCGATAAAAGAGATAAAGTAAGTTTGGATATTGTCAAAAATAGTAATGGAAGTTTTGAATTAAAGGGCGGTTATATAGATAACCTAATAAGAGGAATTGTTCTTTCGGATTTTATAAGTTTTGCCTATTTTCAAAAAAGACTTAAAAATGATGGTGTGATTGATAAGTTAAAGGAAAAGGGCTTAAAGCACGGCGACACAATTCATATAAAAGATGTGAAATTTGATTATATTGAATAATTATATGCTTTAATTTCTTAGGTCGGATAGACATAAAAAAGCCAACACTTGTTGGCTTTTTATGCTAATGCAAAATAAGATTGGCAAATGAATCTAGAAAAATTTACTGTCGCTGGTTTAAAAAAGATTTATTAAAATAATTAAAACGAATACATCTTTTTACGATTTGCCTTGTGAGCGTAACCATAGTTTGCTAATTAATTTATGTGGTGCAACTTTAACAAAAAATCTCATAAACTTGCTTTTGCAACCATATGTAGAAATTTCTTTCCTTTTTTTAATATCACGAATAGCTTTTGCAACAACATCTTTTGCTTCATATAATTTGCCAAACTTTGTTATGCTGTTATCTGATGATTTTTCTGCCTTTGATATAAATTGAGTTTTCGTCCAAAGTGGGCAAACGCAGGTAACATTTATTTTTCTATTTTTTAATTCAGCATTTAACCCTCTTGAATAAGAAAGAACAAAAGCTTTACTTGCTCCATACATATTCATATAAGGCGTAGACTGAAATCCTGCCATTGAACCTATTTCGACTACTTTTGCATTTTCTTTCATATATGGCAAAGAAAGTTCGGTCATTCTAACCAAAGCACTGCAATTTAAATTGATTAAATTTATACTTTTCTCAATTGGAACTTCGTTATAAGAACCAAAACATCCATAGCCACTACAATTAACCAACCAAGTAATATTTGGTTTATGTTCTTCTAATATTTCTTTATATTTTTCAAAACTTTTAATATCTGTAAGATCTAAAGCAAAACTTCGATAGGGGGTTTTTATTTCTTTTCCAACTTCCGCCAACCCGCCTTCATTTAAAGCAATTCCCCAAATTTCATCGGCATTTAATTTGTCAAGTTGTAAAACAAATTCTCTGCCTATACCCGAACTTGCTCCTGTTATTATAATCACATTCATATTAAAAACTTCCTAATTTTTTATTTAAATAACTTTAACACAAATTTTTAATATACACAAACAAATTAATCAATTTTTTAATTGAATTTTTAATAATCTTAATAATTAATAATTTTTCAATTATATTTTGTTAAATACGGGTTACTAATACAAAAGCTTTTAAAAATATTTTGATAAAGAGGTTAATTCAGGTGCTTTTTAGTAATGATAACTTTGTATATAAGTGGTAAGGAAATTGAAAATCTATATTATATTTTTGTGCTGATGAAATTTTGATATTATAGTTATACAAAGATTAAGATAGGTTTTCATTAAAAAAACAAAAAATTAATATATTTAGTAACTTAACTTGTAAAATATATTATTAATGTTATACTTTATAAGTAATTTTAAAAAAATTGGGGGGTTAATTTGAAAAGATATAAATACTTATTATTTGATTTAGACGATACACTTATTGATAATTTCCATAATGTCAAACATGCTTTCACAAAAATTCTAAAACATTTAGGAATAGAATATTCAGATGCAGAATTTCAGAAATGGTTAAATCATGAAAATGTTTTTTGGAAAGAAAGAGAACAGCAAGAATTAGAATTAATTACCCCGCCTGAATACAACAGCTCTATTGAACTTATGATAAAATGGATAAGAAGTCAGCGTTTTATGCTTTTTTTTAATTTTTCGTTAGAAAAATCAATGGAATTAAACGAAATATATTTAAACAGTTTGCAAGAAGTATCGTATCCTATTGATGGTGCTTATGAAACACTTAAAGCTTTATCTGATAAATATCAAATCTTTGTATCTACTAACGGACCATCTATTGCTGTTGAATCTAAATTAACTAAAATCAATTGTTGGCAATTTATTAATGATGTTTATTCGGCAGATATGTTTGGAATTATGAAGCCACATGCTCAATTTTTTAATGAAATAAAAAATAGAACAAATGAACATGACAACTCATGCTATTTAGTAATAGGCGATTCATTAACAAATGATGTCGTTGGGGCTTCTAATGCTAATATGGACTCATGTTGGCTAAACAGCAAAAAGCAACCATGTATTGTTTCGGGCAATATTAAACCAACATATGAAATTCGCAAGTTAAATGAATTAATAAACATATTATAATTTCAAGAATTATATTAAAACAAAAAATTAAGTAAGATTGCTTAATTAATTAAAAATAAGCTAATGCTTAAAATAAATACATAGAGGTGCCAATAAAATTTATTAAAAAACAAATAAAATGAATTTAAAACAAAAGTCAAGGTTTTTCAAATTAACACTTGATAAATTGCTTCCGTTCTGATATAATATTTACTTATACAGCCCTAATTAATAAATTTAATAAAGTTTGATAATTATAGGGCTTTAAGGGTTAAAGAGAATTTTTTGGACCAGTAGCTCAGTTGGCAGAGCATTTGACTCTTAAAGATGCTCCGAAACGAGCAAAAACTAAATATGTGTGGGTTGTTAGCTCAGTCGGTAGAGCAGTTGACTCTTAATCAAAAGGTCCGGGGTTCGAACCCCCGACAGCCCACCATTGCGAGCTATTCAAATTTAGTCTTCATATAATTAAGTGGAGATAAATTTGGGAGTAACTTTCAAGAATATTATTTAATTAATATAATAAAATATAATAAGTAAAAGGAAACAAAAAAATGAAAGTAAAAGATCCATATGTATTAGCAAAATTATTAAAAGAAAAATTTGGAGATAAGGTTGAATTAAGTATTAATTTTCCAAGACAAGCATTTAAAGTGTATAAAGATAGCACAATTGTAGGAAATTTTTATGAAGGGGCTTACAAAGAAGACGGGCTTCCTTTCGAAATTTCTATTCATCCACAAGTTATAGCAAAGCCTTTGAAATTGAAATTTTATGATACAGGAGCAATTAATCAAATTGACGACCCAATGAAGGAATTTGTTGATTTCTTTAACGATAAAATGTTACCAAGCCAATTCAATCTTGTTATAAACAATAACGAAAAAGACACAACAATACAGTGGGAAAAACCATTAATTCCAACACGCTAAAATTTATGATTTATATTTATTAACTCTTTGATAAGAGCTATTTTAAAAATGTCAATTTATAAACTTTTGTTTATTCTGTATTTATTCTTAGATGTTAATTATATTCATATATTAAAAAAAATTAAGGTTAGACCTTAATTTTTTTTAAAAAGTTTGAGTTTAAAGATTATCATTCCAATCCCAATTTAAAATTTCAGGCATATCAATGCCGTTTTGTCTAACATATATTGTATGTTTTTCAAGCATTGTGTCCATTGTTTTGTTCAATTCTTTCACTTTATCAGTTTGCGGGATTTTACTTAATATATCTTTTACAATATGGAATCTATCAACTTGATTTTGCACTCTTATATCAAACGGAGTAGAAACATTACCTTCCTCTTTGTATCCGTGCACACTTATATTTCTGTTGGTGCGGGACCATATGAGTTGATGAATTAAATCGGGATAGCCATGAAAATTAAAAATTATAGGTTTGTCTTTTGTAAAAATATTATCATATTCTTCATCGGTCAACCCGCAAGAGTGCGTAGTATTTGAGGCTAGTCTTAGCAGAGTAACAACATTTACAAATCGTAATTTAAGATCGGGTAAATTATTTTTCAAAATTGAAGCAGCTGCCAGAGTTTCTAAGGTTATAACATCTCCCGAACAAGCAAGAACTACATCGGGATTTTCATTTTTGTTTTTTTCTTCACTGTCATTACTTTTATTTTCGCTACCAGCCCAATCCCAAATACTTATGCCTTTTTCACAGTGCAGGGTAGCTTCTTCAATTGAAAGCCATTGCGGTGATGAGTGTTTTGATGCCACTATTGCATTAACTTTATTTTTACTTCTCAAACATTTATCATAAACATAAAGCAAACAATTAGCATCAGGTGGCAAATAAAGCTCGGTTATCCCTTCTTTTTTATTTGCTAAATGATTTAACAAACCAGGGTCTTGATGTGAATAACCGTTATGTTCTTGTTGCCAAGTATGAGATGTAAGCACTAAGTTTAACGAAGAAACATCTTTCCGCCATGAAATTTCTCTGCATGCTTTAAGCCATTTAATATGTTGAGAAATCATTGAATCTACAACCCTAGCAAATGCTTCATATGTTATAAAAGTACCATGCCGACCAGTTAATAAATACCCTTCAAGCCAGCCTTCACACATATGTTCGCTTAAATAAGCATCCATTATTCTACCGCTTTTTGCAACATAGTCATCCTCTTCGTAAATTTCAGCATTAAAAACATTATTTGTTGTTTCATAAATAGCATAAATACGATTAGAAGGCATTTCATCAGGGCCAAACAATCTAAAATTATGCGGGTTTTTATTTATTAAATCTCGAATATAATTACTTAAAACAAGTGTATCTTGTGCGTTTTCCGTGCCGTGTCCCGATAACTTAACGGCATAGTTTTTATAATTAGGTAAATTCAATTCTTTAAGCAATAAACCGCCATTGGTATGAGGATTTGAGCCTATTCGGGATTCTCCTGTTGGAGTTAATTTTTTCAATTCAGGGATTAATTCATATTCATCATTAAATAATTCTTCGGGTTTATAACTTTTTAACCATTCTTCAAGTAGATTAATATGATTTGGTTTTGTCATTGGAATTGGCACATGATATGCATTGTGTGTGCCTTCAATGCGAACACCGTCAATCTCTTTCGGACATGTCCAACCTTTGGGAGTGCGTAAGATAATCATAGGCCAAACAGGGCGAGTGCTATCATTGTTTTCTCTTGCTTTTTTTTGTAAAGATTTTATTTCTTCAATTGCCTTATCCAAGGTATCACACATTAATTCATGCATTTTAAGTGGAGATGAGCCTTCAACAAAATAAGGTTTCCAACCACATCCACTAAAATATTGTCTAAGTTCTTCATTCGAAATTCTAGCCAATACAGTCGGATTAGCAACCTTAAATCCGTTTAAATGCAAAATAGGTAAAACAGCTCCGTCAGTTAAAGGGTTTATAAATTTATTTGTATGCCATGAAGTTGCCAAAGGTCCAGTTTCGGCTTCACCGTCTCCGACAATTACAGTTGCAATTAAATCTGGATTGTCAAAAATAGCACCACAGCCATGTGCGATGGAATAGCCTAATTCGCCTCCCTCATTTATAGAGCCGGGCATATCTGCTGCAACATGACTGGACATCCCGCCCGGAAAACAAAATGATTTACAAAAGTTTTTTATGCCGTTTTTATCTTGGCTAAACATGGGATAAAACTCAGTTAAACTACCTTCAAGATATGTGTTTGAAGTCCAGAAATGTCCACCATGTCCTGGTCCTGAAAGTAAAATCATATCTAAATCATATTTTTTAATAACACGGTTTAAATGCGTATAAACAAAATTTTGCCCTGGCACAGTTCCCCAAGGTGCAATGATTCGATTTTTAATGTGCTTTGCCTCCAATTTTTCCTTTAATAAAGGATTATCAATTAAATATTGTTGTGCAATTGATAAATAATTAGAAGCTCGCCAATAAGCGTTTATTTTCAACAAATCATCTTTATTAATTTTTTCGTTCTTTGCGTTTTTAAAATCATCTTTTTTTTGTTCTTTCATTTTTTTCCTTTAAATTATAATTGTTATTTTCTTTAATTTTAATGCAAATTTGATAATAATTTTATCATAGTAAATATTATTAGTCAAATTAAAAACAAAAGCCAATATAATTTCAAATATAAAACAATTTTTTCAATTGACTTTGTTTTAAATATTAACTTAAAATTAAATAATTAATATTAAATTAAACAAAATAAATTTAA
>JAQVYC010000001.1:0-10303 GCA_028708805.1 Clostridia bacterium
CTTGCGTTTACAATTAAAAGCATAATCATAGAAGGATTAATATTCCCGCTATGGTCATCTAATTTCTGCATTGCTTTTATGCCCATAGGCGTTGATGCATTGCCCAAACCCAACATATTAGAAGATATGTTTAATGCTATGTACTTGGTTGTTTCGGGGTCTTTGACTTTAAATAACCACTTAATTAAAGGCGAAAGTAATTTTGACAACTTTTCGCCTAAACCGGACTTATCAACAATTTCCAATAGACCCATCCAAACGGTATAAATTGCTAAAAGTTCGGCACACAACTGTAAAACACCCCAGGAGGCACCTGTCATTTCAGTTACTGCAATCGCTGGATTTGTAAAAATTAATGCAATGATTGAAATAATCATCATGTAAGTCCATATTTTATTCATAAAATTAATATATGAAATCGCTATCAAAATAAATTACTTTATTTACTTAATTGTAAATAAGCTGTATAATAAAGTTTGGAAACAAATTAAATTTTTAAGGAGAAAAAGTTTATAATGCTTATAGATGTACATGCTCATTTAAATGATAAAAGGTTGATAACGAGAATAGAACAAATAATTCAAGATGCAAAAAATTGTGGAATTGAAAAAATTATTTGTGTTAGTGATAGTCTTGATTCATCAAAAGCAATTTTAGAAATTGCACAACAGTATGAAAATATATATGCAAGCTTAGGAGTGCATCCCAGTGCAATTAATTCTTTTAATGAAGAATTTATTGATTTAGTAAATAAAAACAGTGCAAATGAAAAAGTTGTAGCAATTGGTGAAATAGGGCTAGATTATCATTTTGAGCCTTTTGACAAAAATCAACAAATTAATGTTTTTATAAAGCAATTAGAGTTAGCAAGCCAAATGAAGTTACCTGTGCAAATACATTGTAGAGATGCAATGGAAGATATGTTGAAAATTTTAGATAAAAATAAAGAACTTCTTAAATTAGGAGGTATAGTTCATTGTTTCAGTGGTTCTTTGAAAGATTTAAAACAAATTCAGAAACTGGGCTTGAAAATATCTCTTGGTGGAGTTGTAACCTTTAAAAACGCTAAAAACTTGCAACACTTAATTAAAGATATCCCTCTTGAAATGATAATGTTTGAAACTGATTGTCCTTATTTAACTCCGCATCCGTACAGAGGAAAAACAAATGAGCCGAAATATATGATATTAACGGCTAAAAATGTTGCAGATATAAAAAAAATTTCTTATAAAGAAATGTTTGAAATATCAACAAATAACTGTTTAGATGTTTTCAAAAAAATGAGATGATAATGATGATATTCTAACGCAATTTATTTGTGTCTTTCATATTATATTTACTTTGCTCGTAAAGTTTATTATAGTATATAGGCCTTGTATTTTGTATTAAGAATATAAAATTACAAAAATGTAAATAATTTTTATATGAAGAATATTGATATATTTCCTATGTTGTCAGGAAATCTTTGTATTGCTGAAAAAAAAGCTGTTTTATGTTTCGTATCTCAAAAAGGGGTAACATCTTTAAAATCTTATAAATTAAAAAATCCATTAATACATTATAAGAAAATTTGGTTTTTAAGGGGTCTTGAATATCTGATATTTGCCACTTATTATTTCTTTTGGGGCTTAAATCAATTTTTTTTATTTGCCAACAAAAATAATTCTAAAAAAAACAAGCAATATCCAATATTATTTAAAAAGTCTTTTATTATAATTTTTACAATTCTTTTATCATTTTTATTAGTTTTATTCTTATTTGGATATTTACCAGCACACTTAGGTTTTTGGATTGTTGGAAATAATTATAGTCTTTTTGTAAAAAAATTGTCCATAGGGCTAACTAAATGTTTAATTTTTTATATAATTTTAACAGCTTTTTATTTTGTTCCTTCAATAAAAAATTTTTATAAATTCAATACAGCGAGCAATGTTGCTCTTAATGAAAAAAATGATAAATTAAAATATCATCGTGCAACAAATTTCTTAAATTTTATGGTTTTTTCTTTACTGTTATCTTATTTAGTGATATCCTTAATAGGTTTAAATATCTCTGCTTGGCTTAAACCGTTTGCAAACTTACTTATCACATTGGTTTGTTTTTCGGTTTCTTTTGAATTTTTAAATTTGCTAGATACAAAATGGAGAAAGTTCAAAAATATAATATTATTTACAAGCTGGCTTGTAACCTCAAAGCCTGCTCAAACAGAATTGCAAACTGCACGGGCTGTTTTATGCGAAGGAAACTTAATGATTGAAAATGAAAACAGAGAATTAATTAATGAAAATTCCGATGGAATTGCTTTTTCATGCGTATATTCTGAGATAAAAGATAAATTACATTCTACTGGAATTAATGATAAGGACGAAGCGGATTGGCTTATTGCTTCTTATTTAAATGTTCCGAAATATGAAATAAAATTTATAAATTTTATAACAATGCAACAATATAAAGACCTTCAAAATCTTTTAACACGAAGATTGAAGTCTGAACCGATTGCAAAAATTTTTGAATACACTGAGTTTTATGGCTTGAAAATAAAAGTTAATAATGATGTTTTAACACCAAGGCAAGAAACCGAAATCTTAGTTGAAAAAGCATTGAAAATTATAGGAAAAGAAAAATTAGACATTTTAGATTTATGTACGGGTAGTGGAGCAGTTGCAATTGCTCTTGCCAAAAATACGAATTCTAAAATATTTGCAAGTGATATAAGTGATAAGGCTTTAAATAAAGCAAAAGAAAATGCCTTGAATAACAATGTAAAAATAACATTTAAACAAGGTGATTTATTTAAGAGTTTTAAAAAGAAAAAATTTGATATTATAGTTTGTAATCCGCCATATATTAAAACCGATGATATCAAAGCCCTACAAAAAGAAGTTAAAAATTATGACCCGATTATTTCTTTAGATGGCGGGTTTGATGGACTTTATTTTTATAAAAAAATAGCCAAAGAAGCCCCTAAATATTTGGAAGAAAATGGCAAATTATTATTAGAAATAGGCATTAATCAATCTAGAAATGTAAAAAAACTCTTGACAGAAAATTTTATTAATATTAAGATATCAAAAGATTATAATGGAATAAACAGAATTATTATAGCTCAAAAAATGCCAGAAAAATCTAAGAAGAGATTATTTGACAAAAACAAAAACAAATGACTTTAAGGAAGTGAAGAAAGTGGATAATATAATAAGAGCAACACAGAAAATAAAAAACAGATATGATGAATTAACTGATTTAATTTCTAAGCCTGAAATTATAGCGGAGAATAAGGAATGGAGAAAGTTAATAAAAGAAAGAAACTCTTTTGAGGAAATTGCAAAAATGAATCAAGACTTGCAGAATGCTCTTAAAGATAAAACTGAAATTGAAATAATGTTTAAAAACGAAAAAGAAGCTGAGATGAAAAAGTTCTTTGAAGACGAACTTTTTTCTGTTAATAAAAAAATTGAAGAACTTATTGAAACTGTTAAGTTGCTTTTATTGCCCAAAGATGAAAATGATGAAAGCAATGTAATTATAGAAATAAGACCAGCAGCAGGTGGTGAGGAAGCAGCACTTTTTGGAAGACTGCTTTTTAATATGTATTATAGATACGCAGAAAGACAAAATTGGAAAGTGGAAGTTTTGGATATGTCTGAAACTGAAATTGGCGGTATGAAGGAAGTTACTTTTATTATAAAAGGAAAAAATGCTTATAAAAATTTAAAATATGAGAGTGGTGTTCATCGGGTTCAAAGAGTTCCTGAAACTGAATCGCAAGGTAGAGTACATACTTCAACAACAACCGTAGCAGTGCTTCCTGAAATTGAAGAAGTCGACTTTGAAATTTTAGATAAAGATTTAAAAATAGATACATACCGTGCAAGCGGTGCGGGCGGACAGCATGTTAATAAAACTGATAGTGCTATTAGAATAACTCATTTGCCTTCTGGAATTATTGTTACATGTCAAGATGAAAGGTCTCAGACTAAAAACAAAGAGCGAGCAATGAGTATTTTAAGAGCAAAATTATACGATTTTCATAAGGACAAAATAGATACTGAATATAAAGCAAATAGAAAAAGTCAAGTTGGAACAGGTGATAGAAGCGAGCGTATAAGAACATATAACTTTCCGCAAGGCAGAGTTACAGACCATAGGATAAATTTCACCCTACATTCCTTAAATGAGTTCTTAGATGGAGATATTCAAGAATTAACAGATGAACTATTAAGGGAAGAACAAAGACTTAAAATAGAAACACACAACGAGAGTAATTGAAATAAAATTAATTTCAGACCTTGATTTTTCACTTTATTAATGTTATTCTAATGAAAAGGTGAAAAAATATGCCAAGTGGTTCGAAAAGTGGGTTAAAAACATTCTTTTTCTTATTAATAGCATTAATAGGCACCATTGTGTTAGGCATTGGTGTATATTTAATGTTATTTCCAAATGCTAATATATTTGGAATTGCCTATGCAAGTAATGTCGAAAGAATTGCAATAAGCGATGTGCAAAATAAGAATCTTAATATATCTAATTATACTCGAGTTGAAATTATAACTCAGGATGCAAATGTCGAAATTCTATGCGGTTCAACTTATGCAGAAAGCAATTTTATTTTAGACAAAAATTCTTTTGGCTTTTACAAATTAGGAAGCAAAACAGATTACACCTATACTTTATATGAAATAGGAACGACCTTAATATTTGAACTATTTGAACCAGAATATTCATTTTTAAAATTAACGAACAACACTAAACTTATATTTAATATTAATTCAATGGAAACAATTAATGCTAATATGGAATTTGATATAGTTACAATAAACGGTGGTGTTAAATTTGGTGGTGCAACAAAAATTGCAGAAAGTTCACTTATTACAGTTAATAATTTAACAGTATCTTCTACAAATGGTAGTATTAAAATAAATGAAAAAGCTTCAATAAAAAATAATTTAGATTTAACAACTATAAATGGTGGAATTGATATAAGCGGTGATGTGATTTCTAATAATGTTAATTTAAATTCAGTGAGTGGTCGAATTACAGCAAAAGATTTCACAAATTATCAATTGGAATTAAATATAAGAAGTACGAATAGTCCAATTACTATTGGTAATATAAAAGGTAATGTATATTTAGACACTGATAGCGGTTATTTTAGTGCAAGTACAATTGAAGGCAGATTAACAGGAACTTCAAGAATAAGAACAACTTATATTAATGTAGATAAAGTTTACAAAGAAGTAGAAATAGGAAATGCAGATGGGTTTTATGTGATTAATATTAACGAAATAAGGGGCGAAGTTATACTTTTAACCAGTGGTGGTAATATTAAAATAGATAATTTACTTGGTCCAACTGATATTAGAACAAGCAACGCAAATGTAGATGTAACTGTTGCGAAAAGTAATAGTCAACAAATCAAAATAATTACACAGGCAGGCAATGTTAAAGTTGATTTTAAAAACTATTTAAATAATAATATGATTACCACAAAAAGTGGAAATATTGACATTAGATGTTCGTTGGATTGTTCATTTAAATTAAATGCACAAACAGATAAAGGATACATTTATAGAGTTTGGGATGACATTAGAACAACAGGCGAATATATCACAATAAATATCGGGCAAATGCCGTTTTATAATATGGAATTAATATCTGAATTTGGTAGTATCATTATTGATAGATATAGTGATTAATAATAAAAGGATGAAATAAAAGTGAACGCCTTAAAAGAAATAGAAGATTTTGCACTTCTTAATAAAATTCCTATACTATTACCAGAATCAAGGGTAGTGCTTCAAAAATTAACAAAAGAGCTTAAATCAAGTAGTAATATATTAGAAATCGGCACAGCAATTGGATATTCAGGTTGTTTAATGCTTCTAAATTCGCCCAAATCAAATTTAACAACAATTGAAAAAAATTCTAACATGGTAAAAATAGCCAAAAACAACTTTAAAAAATTAAATTTATGTTCAAGAGTTAATATTCTACAAGGTGATGCAACTGAAATATTAAAAGATTTAAACAAAAAATGTGATTTTATTTTTCTAGATGGCTCTAAGTCTCAATATGTGCATCAATTACCTTTTCTAATTAATTTAATGACAGATAATGCTATAATTATGGCGGATAATGTGTTGTTCAGAGGAATGGTTTTGGCTGAGAATCCAATTAATAAAAAATATAAAACAATAATAAATAATTTAAGAAAATTTATTGAAGAAGTTAAAAATAATAACAATTTGAAATCTGAGATATTAAACATCGGTGATGGTTTAATGATTATTAAGAAAATATAAATTGCTTAAAATATTATGATATAAAAATACAATATAAAGTGTAATTATATTGTATATTTTTTTTCGTTTTGGTAAAAATAATATTGTAAGGAAAGGGTGGAAAAAATGAGAGACATATTATTTGGTATGGCAGTAGGTGGTATTTTAGGCATTTTGTTATATAAAAAAAACGATTGTGCAAAAGAAATGTTTGACAAAGGTGAAGATTTTGTAATGGATGAAATTGAAAAAGTGGAAAAAGCAACCAAGGATATGGCAAAGAATTCATCTAAAAAATAAATACATAATAAATAAAAGTTTATAAAATTAAAAAAACCATAAGATTTGGGATATGCCCAATTTTATGGTTTTTATTTTTAATAAGATATTTATTTTAAAGTCGAAATATAATTATTTATAGACATAGAAGCAATAGCTCCATCTGCACAAGCAGTTACAATCTGTCTTAATGTTTTATGTCGTACATCTCCAGCGGCAAACACTCCATCAATGTTAGTTTTCATATTTTCATCAGTTAAAATGTATCCGATATCATCTAAATTAAGGGTATTTTTTAAAAGTTCTGTGTCTGGTTTTCTACCTATTGTAACAAAAAGACCGTCAATTTTCAGTTCTTTTAAAGTATTATCATTTTTGTTTTTAACAGTAATGTTTTCCAGTTTATCATCTCCATTTAAAGAAGTAATAACAGAGTTTAAAATTATTTCAATCTTAGAGTTGTCACTATTTGAAAGTGTTTTAATCTTGTTTAAAGGCTCTTCTTCACATATAAATTTATCTCTTCTGTTAATTATATATATTTTTTTAGCAATATCATAAAGATATAGCGTGTCTTCAATTGAAGAGCTTCCTCCGCCAACAACTGCGACTGTTTTATCTTTAAAAAAATTACCATCACAAGTTGCACAATAACTTATGCCTTTACCTATAAATTTTTTTTCATTTTCAACTTCAAGCTGAACAGCAAAAGCTCCAAGACATAGTAAAATTGTTTTAGCTTCAAATGTTCCATTGTGAGTTTTTATTTTTTTTATAGAACCTGTAATGTCATATTCTAAAATATCGCTGTAAATAATCTCTAAACCTAGTTTTGTTACTTGCTCATACATTTTATTTGCTAAATCAAAACCTGAAATGCTTTCAAAACCTGGATAATTTTCAACTGTAAGTGTTTTGGCAACTTGTCCACCAGGAATCATTCGTTCAATCATTACTATTTTTTTCTTTGCTCTTAAAGCATATAGGGCAGCAGTTAATCCGGCTGGACCGCCTCCAACTATAATTGTGTCGTACATTTTTATTCTCCGTTTAATTTAATTTCTTCATAGTTTACATCATTTTTCAAAATTTTCCAAATACTTTTAGATTTTTTTAAAATTATAAAAAATTTAATATATTCATAAATATCCATTTATTTGACAAAAACTCCAAAATTATTTTGAAAAGAGTATGTTAACATTAAACAAATGGAGGGGATATGGAGGTTAAAAATCGGATATATAACAATACTTTATATGTTTTATTAAGCGGAGAATTAGACGAGCATAGTGCCTATAACACAAGAATTAAACTGGATGAAATGTTTGGTGAAAAGGGCTTCAAACAAATAATAATAGACTTATCAGAATTAGACTTTATGGATAGTACTGGAATTGGAGTGTTAATTGGAAGATACAAACGAATGAAAGACAAAAAAATCCCAATATACATTTGCAATCCCTCAATGCATGCTGAAAAGATTTTTAAAATGACAGGGCTATATGAAATAATGCCCAAAATAATATAAGTGAGGTAAAAAATGAAAATTATTAATGAAATGACTTTAAAGTTTAAAGCAATATCAATTAACGAAAGTTTTGCCCGTGCTTGTGTGGCTGCATTTTGCATACAAGCAGAACCTTCCTTAGATGAAATAACTGACATTAAAACATCAGTTAGCGAAGCGGTAACTAACTGTGTGGTGCATGCGTATCCTCAAAAAGGTGGTGAGGGTGAAATTAAGATAATAGTGCAGTTGTATGAAAATTCAGTTTTAATCTGGGTTAGTGATAAGGGAATAGGAATTGAAAATTATGAAAAAGTGAGAGAGCCGTTTTTTACAACAAAACCAGAACAAGAAAGAAGCGGAATGGGTTTTACAGTTATGGAAAGTTTTATGGATTATATAGATGTTTATGAAAATGAAAACAAAGGAGTAACCGTTAAGTTAGAAAAATTTTTTAAAGCAAAAAAGAATTTTGCAGTTGGGGGAGCCAATGTATGACCATAATCAAACATTAGATTTGATAAAAAAGGCACAAAGTGGCGATGAAAAAGCAAAAACAATTTTAATAGAAGAAAATGCTCCTTTGGTAAAAAGTGTTATTAAAAAATTTAAGAATAAAAACTTAGAATATGATGATCTATATCAATTAGGATGCGTTGGTTTTTTAAAAGCAATTAATAATTTCGATTTTAAATTTAATGTCAGGTTTTCAACTTATGTTGTTCCAATGATAATTGGCGAGATAAAACGCTTTTTAAGAGATGATGGAATGATAAAAGTTTCACGCTCAATCAAAACTCAAAACCAACAAATTTCTAGATATATTCAAGAATACCAAAAAAGATATATGAAAAAGCCAAACTTACAAGAAATTTCGGAGCATTTTAAAATTGAACAAGAAGATTTAATTTTTATTATGGACTCATCCAAAATACCTGTGTCAATTTATACACCTTATGAAGATGAAGAAAGTGGTCTGTTTTTAATAGATCGCTTTATTCAAAACAATGAAAATGATATTGTTTTTGATAAGTTAGTGCTTAAAGAAGCTTTAAATTCTTTAGATGCAAGAGCAAAAAAAATTGTGCTGTTACGCTTTTTTAGAGATAAAACTCAAAGCGAGATAGCGCAAATTTTAAATATATCTCAAGTTCAAGTTTCTAGACTAGAAAATAAAATACTTGGAATTATAAAACAAAAACTAAATGTTGGAGAAAATTAATTTTGTCGGGCAAGTTCAATTATTCTATTTTTTTAAAAAAATAGGTCTCCTGATTTTTGAAATTAGGAGCCTATTTAAAGTAGTGCTTACTTATTAAGCTGTTAAAGATTTGTTGTTTTCATATTGATTTTCATTAACGATTGAATTGTCTTCAATATTTGTAATTTTATTTTCGGCATCTTCTTTAACTTGTTCAGAATTCTTGTTTTGTTCTAATTTTATTTTTTGAGTTTCGGTATTTTTTGTTTGTTCTGATTTAGCTGATTTTTCGTCTTTTGCCACATTTAAATTAGATTGCTGTGGTGTTTTTTCTGTATTCGGTGATTGCTTCGCAGGTTCTACATTTTCTGATTGTTCAGCTTGTTCATTATTTGCAATTTCATTAGTTCTATTTTCTTGTTTTATTTGCTCAGTTCGCTCATTAATTCTTTTTATTTCTTTATTAATTAATTGTTCTTCATTTTTTGTTTTTTCAATAATTGTTTTTTCATTGTTTTCTTTATTTCTATTTTTATTATCTAATTTTTTCGGCAAGGTATCACTATTGAAAGGTCTTTTTCTTTTAATTGTAGGAGAACTTAAAATTTCATTATTATTTAAACTATTATTTAAAGAGTTTTGAAATAACTCAGAATTACCATTTTGTGTCGAATTTAATTGAAGTTGATTGTTTAAGTTAAACTCTTTCACATCACTATTTAGTCTTTTTCCTTTTTCAAAGTTTGGGGCAGAAGAAAGTAGTGATTCTTTTACCTTGGAATCATTTTTTGTAAATAAGGCATCTTTAACAACTAAATTCCTATCTGACTTCATAATTTTATTCTGATTATTTGAGCTAGAACTATTTTTATTATTTAAATTTGAATTGTTTTGATTAAAATTGGATTCATTTTGATTATTTTGAATTAAACTGGAATTATTTGTATTTAAATTTGAATTATTTTTATTATTTTGATTTAAATTTGAATTATTTTGAATTAAATCCGAATTATTTTGATTATTTTGAGAATT
>JAQVYC010000001.1:10403-63754 GCA_028708805.1 Clostridia bacterium
ATTCATTTTGATTATTTTGAATTAAACTGGAATTATTTGTATTTAAATTTGAATTATTTTTATTATTTTGATTTAAATTTGAATTATTTTGAATTAAATCCGAATTATTTTGATTATTTTGAGAATTATTTTGATTATTTTGAGAATTATTTTGAATTAAATCCGAATTATTTTGATTATTTTGAGAATTGTTTTGATTTAAATTGGATTTATTCTGATTGTTTTGAATTAAACTAGAATTATTTTGGTTATTTAAATTAGAATTATTTTGATTTAAATTAGAATTATTTGTATTTTGGCTTTTATCTAAATTAGAATTATTTATATCTTTTGGGTTTGCTTTATTATTAATATCTAAATTATCATTATTAATAGATTTGTGTCTCTTAATGCTAGAAGTATTTCTATTAATTAAATTTTCTCTGTTGTTAGTTACATTATCATTATCGTAAATTCTTGGCACAGGAGGCACACCATCTCGGGTTACTCTATTATTTTCATTGGTTTTATTATTGTTAAAGTTTTGGTCATTGTTGTTATTGTCGGTAGTATAGTTTTGGTTTCTAGTATTATTATTTAAGTTATTGTTATTGTTTATAATTTTTCTTTGATTATCATTTATAATATTTCTTTGGTTATCATTTATAATATTTTCTTGATTCTTTATAATATTATCTTGGTTATCTTCAATATTTCGAATACTTGGATTGTTGTTATTTGTAGTATTAGTATTATTATTGTCAATGTTATTATCTTCATTATTTATATTATCGTTTAAGTTATTATTAGTTGAATGATTTCTGTTATTGATATTACTGTTATTGTTATTAATCCCGTTATTCATATTATTGTTTAAATTATCCCTATGATTAAAATCGTTAATCAAATTGCTGTTATTACTTCCGTTGTAATTATTTACACTATTTGAACCATTCGCATTATTATTAAAACGGTTAAGTTGTCGCTGACTATTATTGATGTCATCTCTGTTCCTTCTAAATTCATTATAGGGTCTATTATTAAATCTGTTATCAAGGTTTTCGGTGGTTAAATCGTTTTTATTGCTATTATTGATATTATTATCATTTTTAGTATTCCTGTTGTTAATATTATTGTCAATGTTATTACTTTCATTATTCATATTATTGTTTATGTCATTGTTAGTTGAATGATTTCTGTCATTAACATTGCCATTATTGTTATTAATCCCGTTATTGTTTAAGCTATTCTCATTATTAACATTGGTATTGTTTCTATGACTTTCATTTGTATTTAAGTTATTATCATT
Source organism: Clostridia bacterium (assembly GCA_028708805.1). GTDB lineage: Bacteria > Bacillota > Clostridia > Christensenellales > UBA1242 > UBA5489. The sequence goes on from JAQVYC010000001.1 coordinate 11,692, forward strand.
GTTTAAATTGTTATTGTTGTTAGTATTGTTATTTGAATTATTATAATTGTTTAAGTTCCCATTATTAATGTTTTTATTTAAATTATTACCATTATTGACATTAGCATAGTTTTTATTTGTTACATTTTTATTTAAATTATTATCGTTATTAATATTATCATTGTTTCTATTAGCTTCGTTGTTATTTATATTACTATTTTTGTTGTTTTCAGTTAAGCTATTGTTATAATTATAGTTTATTTTATTATTTAATTTACTGTCATTGTTGTTGTAACTTTTGTTATTAAGGTTTTTATAAAAATTTGCTAAATTAAAATAGTAATCACTTAATAAATAGCAATCTTCACCAAAACATATTCCATTGTAACAATCAGTTCCAGCTATGCAAGGGCATCTATAACATGAGTCGTTATATGAGAGTGCATTATTGATATATCCGTTATTATTTGTTGCGTTTGTATTTCCATCTAAATTTATAATGTTTTTATCTTGATTTAAATTTTTTTCGTCCATATTATTATTTGAATTATCTTTAACTAAATTGTTTACATTATAAGCATTTCCATAATTAGTGTTGTTTATGTTTGAGTTAGTACAAGAATAAGGGTAATTTACTGCACAATTATTATCTATGCAACTTTCTAATTGCAACAAACTATTTAAAATGGATTGCAAATTGCAATTTCTTTTATCAATGCAACTTAAAAGTCTTACATATTTAGAATTTAAAGTGTTAGAGTTCGTCTCATAATTTGTTTTCAATGTCTTGATATTTGAAAGTTCGTTGTTTAATTCCGCTTTTTCTAGATTAATTTTATTGCAACTTAAAGATATATTATTAAGAAGGTCATTTATTGCATTAGATTGACTATCAGTAACAGTTATTTTTCCTTCTTTAATTTTGCTAGCTAGTTCTTTTATATATGCAATTTTATTTTGAATTTGATTAAGAGTATTATTACAATTATTATTACATCCAACGCATGAAGATGACATGTTTTTTGTGTTAGCTATTTTATTAAAGGAATTTGCTGAGTTTCTTTCAGAACTATTTATGTTAGCATTAGAATTATAAGTGTCTATGTTTTTGTTAGTTCTATTATAAGTGTTAAGGTTTTTATTGGTCCCGTTATTTATATTAGTGTTTTCCTTTGTATTTGTACTATTATAGGCATTGTAATATCCGTTGTAACCACTCAAATCGTTTAAACCCATACTGCCACCACGATTGATACCGTTTTTATAAGTATCTATATTTGTTCCGTAAAAGTTTGGTATGCCATTATTGCCATAGCCATAATTGCCGTAAATACCATTACCATAACCGTAACCGTTACCTTTACCATAACCATAACCTTTACCATAACCATAACCGTTGCCATAAAAGTTACCGTTTATGTTGTTGCCAAAGCTTCCCATACCATAAAAATTGCCATAAGTATCGGTATTTCGGTTGAAGTTAGTAACTGCAAATTCGGGATTTACATTTACTTTTAATAATGAATCGTTATTCTCATTCATTTTGCTTATTTCGCCGTTGATTGAAATATCTGAATTGTCAATTTTATTTATTTTTCTTATCTCAGTTGAAAGTCTATCCATACCATTGTTTAAATTTGAACTTACTGTTTCAATAGCAGTGTTGCCACATCCAACTAATGCAAAGCAAATAACTATTGTTATTAAACCGATAAAAATTTTTTTCATAAAAATCCTCCATATTAAAATTAAAAATTATTTATTAGTTATCATATTATTTGCCAATCAATAATTTTTATGTAATTAAATTTTAAAATTAAAATTTGTTTTTATGATGTTTTAATTTTTTTGTTTTGGTAACAATTTATAGGAAACTCATATAAGTAAAGGATTTTAAATATGGATGTAAAAACCAGAAATGAGAAATATAATCAATATGTTGAAGCGAAAATGCCCAAAACAAAAAACTGGCCTAGTCTATTCAATTCATTTTGGGTAGGCGGATTAATTTGTATTATAGGGCAGGGAATTAACGATAGTATTTTGCTTTTATTTCCGACAATGGCAGAGCAATCAGCTTGGGCTTATACATTGGTTATCTTAATTTTCATTGCTTCATTTTTAACAGGAATTGGCATTTATGATAGAATTGGGCAATTCGCTGGTGGAGGAACAATTGTACCAATAACTGGTTTTTCAAACTCAATGACAAGCCCTGCGTTAGATTTCAAAAATGAGGGAATAATTTTTGGAATGTGTGTAAAAATGTTTTCAATAACAGGACCAGTAATAGTTATTGGAATTGTAGCAAGTACTATTATTGGATTAATTTACTTATTAATTTAATTAAGATAGAGAATAAAATAAAGAGTGACAATAAAAGTGAAAGCAAAAAATGGAAAATAAATTAAAGAAAAATGAAATGAAAGCCTTAAACAATGTAAAATATAATCAAACAATAGAGTTTAAAAACAAACCAGTTATAAATGGTAATTATTCTGTTGTAGGTCCTAAGGAAGGACAGGGGCATTTCGGTAAATTTTTTCATTATGTAATGAAAAATGATTTATTTAATGAAAAAACTTATGAAAAGGCAGAGAAAAAAATGATTGAAAAAGCTTTATCAGGAGCAATTCATTCAGCTGGGTTAAAGCCTGAAGACATAGACTTGTTTCTAGCAGGAGATTTATTAAATCAGATTATAAGTTCTAGTTATGCTGCAAGGTCTTTTGATATCCCTTATTTAGGTTTATTTGGTGCTTGTTCAACAATGGCGGAAAGCTTGGCAATAGGCTCTTGTTTTATTGATGGAAAATATTTTGATACAGTCGCGTGTGCAACAGTGAGTCATTTTTCAACCGCTGAAAGACAGTTTCGGTTTCCGTTAGAACTTGGAAATCAGCGTCCACCAACATCACAATGGACAGCCACAGCCAGTGGCAGTACTATTTTATCTTTAAAAGGGCAAGGTCCGCGCATTACAAAGGCAACATTTGGTAAAGTTACCGATTATGGAATTTCCGATGTTAATAATATGGGAGCGGCAATGGCTCCTTCAACAATGAGTACGATGGTTGCACACTTTAAGGATACAAAAACAAAACCCGAAGATTTTGATTTAATAATAACAGGAGATTTAGGAAAAATAGGGAGTGAAATTTTAATAGATTTAATGGAAGATAAAGGATATAAATTAGGCATAAACTATTGCGATTGTGGTCAGATGATTTATAAAGAAAAACAAAAACCTTTAATGGGGGGCAGTGGTTGTGGTTGCAGTGCGTCTATTTTAAATTCATTTATTATAAATAAGTTAAGAAAAAAAGAATATAAGAAAGTACTTTTTATGGCAACGGGAGCATTGTTGAGTACAACCGCAACTCAGCAAGGGGAAACAATTCCAGGTATAACTCACGCAGTTGTTATTGAAAGTTGATTGGAAGTTTTTATTCTATAAAATCATTGTGTAGTGGTGCTATGCAATGCATAGTAACTATATATAGATATTTAAGTTAGAATTTATAATAAAATTTAAAAATAAAATAATAACAGGGGGCGGCTTTATGTTAACCTATTTATGGGTATTTCTTATTGGTGGTGCTGTTTGTGCAATTGGTCAGCTATTGATTATTAAAACAAAATTCACTTCGGCTAGAATTTTGGTTACTTTTGTAATGATTGGAATTATTTTAGAAGCTTTTGGGTTGTTTGACAAAATTGCACAATTTGCAAAAGCGGGAATCAATGTTCCTATTATCGGGTTTGGGGCATCATTAACAAAAGGTGCAATTGCAGGTGCTGAAGCCAAAGGCATTATTGGAGCAGTAACAGGTGGGTTAGAAGCAGTTGCAGCTGGTGTAACTGTTGCAGTGTTATTTGCCTTTATTTTTGGTTTGATATTTAAAGCAAAAACGAAAAAAAATTAACTTAAACATTATTTAAGAAAGCCATCAGTTTTTGTATATTCAATACAACATTTCATAATTATCATCATATATATTATTAAATGAAGTCTTGGAAGGGAAAAAAGAGATTATCATTAAGGGCTAAAGCAATAATTATTCTTTGCTTTTTTCTTTGTTTTATTGTTTTATCAATTCTTTATTTAGCTAATATTGTTAATCCTGTTATTTATCAAGCAACCGAAGCACAAATTAAATCTTCTGCTCAAAAAGCATTAAGCTCTGCTGTTTATTCTATCGTTTCATCCAATACGGATACTTACTCAGATATAATTAACTATACTTATAATGACAAAGGGGCTGTTTCACTTATAAAAGTCAATTCTTATTATGTAAATATTTTGTCAAGAAAAATAGCTGCTTTGGCTCAGGGAAATATTGATAATGTAGTCAATTCAGGTATTAATGTTCATTTGGGGGCATTTTCGGGAATAACTGTTTTAGTTAATTTAGGTCCGTCCGTTACAATGGATTTAAATTCAATAGGCACAGTTACAACAATTTTTCGTTCAGAATTTTTAAATGCAGGAATTAACCAAACAAACCACAGAATTTATGTTAATATAAAAAGTTCTGTATGTGTTGTTTTGCCAATTTATAGCCCTACAATAGAAACTGAAACTGAAATTTTAATAGGTGAAACAATTATAGTAGGAGAGGTTCCATCAACTTATTTGCAATCTTCTTATCTTGATGAAATGCTCAACTTAGTGCCTCATTAATACTCTTTAAAACAAACCATAAAAGGTAAATGGGTTCTTATACAACACTATTATAAAGAATATTTTATTAGTTTTTATATATTAAAATGAAAATAAAGTTATTAGCTTAATTTAATTAAATCATTGAAAAAAAATGTATACCATGTTATAATTAACATTATAATTAAAGCAAGTTAAAGTTCGAGGCAATATGGCATCTTTTGATTTAAGCACTCATAAATTCAATGAACCAAAAAATTCAAAAACAAAAATTATCGGAATAGTTATAATAATCATCTGTTCTGTTGCTTTTTTAGTTCTTTTTACTAACCTGCTCCCGTTCTTGCAAAGAATAATTCTAGGATTAATGGGCTTATTTGCCTATCCGTTTTTTATTGTTGCCTTTTCGGTTGGAATCGCACTTATTAATAACAAACGCTATTTAATGACAAAGAAATATATAGTTTATTTATCTTTAATTATATTGTGTGTTCTTGCTCTTTTAAATTTGGTTATATTAGGCAAGCCGAGTATTCCTTTTTTTGATTACTTATCGCTTTCTTATGAGCAACAATATACTGGTGGCGGTTTAATAATTGCATTATTTATTACTCCATTTCTTTATATTTTAGGACTTGCTGGCACAATTATTATATTTTCTGTTGCTTTGGTTATTTTTATTGCTCTTGTTGTTGATTTTCTAAATACTATAAGAATTTACGGAAAGCAAATTTTGAAAGAAAACAATACTAAAAACAAAGAAATTAAACTTATGGAAGTTTTAGACATAATAAAAAAAGAACCTCAAAAAGAAAATTTGAATAAAAAGCAAAAAGATGTTTCATTAAAAAATGATTTTAATTTGTTTTTAGATAAGAAAATGGAAGAACAACGCAACATTAATATTGAAGCAAAGCGAAGATTAGGTTTAATTGAAGGTAATCTTGATAGTGAAAAAGCTCCTAAAAAAGTTAAAACAATTAGAGAAATTTTATTAACCCCGCCCGCCCTAGATTTAAAAAATTTAAACAATTCTTATAACAGAAGAATTAGAGAACAAGAAATTAATAGTAATTTCCAATTATTGAAGCAAGAAAATATTAATACTATTTTAGATAACTCAAACAATCAACGACAAAATCTAACTGAACATAAAAACTTCGAAACAAACAAAGAAACTTCTATCCTTGGGCAGAATGAAAATATATTGAACTCTGAAAAACCGAAAAGAACTTTTGCCCAACTTCAAATCGATAGCGTTAAAAATGAAAAACCTCAGCTATCTAAAAATGTATATCGCCGTCCGCCAAATTATTCTAGACCGCCATTAGATTTATTAGAAAACAGACCTGTGGATTTAACATCTTTAAATGAAGATGTCGTCGGTAAACGAATTCAGCTTGAAAGAGCCTTAGAAACATTCGGTATTAACGCCCGTGTTATTGGCGTTGTAATAGGACCTTCGGTTACAAGATTCGAACTAGAAATGCCACCAGGAATAAGTGTTAAAAAAATCATTGCACATAAAGATGATATTTCATTGGCTTTAGCTTCTAGGGCTGGCTTGCGAATTGAAGCTCCGATTCCTGGGAAAAGTGCGGTTGGCATTGAGCTTCCAAACGATAACATTAGCACAGTTAGCATTAGAGAAATAGTAGATTCTGATGAGTTTTTGTCTAACAAATCTCCAATTACTTTTGCTTTAGGTAAAGATATTAACGGTGAAGTTAAAATTTGCAATTTAGCAAAAATGCCACATTTACTTGTAGCAGGAGCTACAAATTCAGGTAAAAGTATTTTTTTAAATTCTTTAATTATAAGTTTAATTTATAAATCTTCACCTGATGAAGTGAGATTAATTCTAATTGACCCCAAAAGAGTTGAATTTTCAATGTATAATGGTTTACCTCACTTAGTCATTCCTTATGTAATTACAGAAACCGAAAAAGCTAGCAATGCTTTAACTTGGTCAATTAATGAAATGGAAAGAAGATATGAAATTTTTGCAACAAATAGATGCCGTAATTTAGAAGAATATAATCAATTAACAAATGTTGTTTCGGGCGAAGAAGAAAAATTGCCATACATTGTGATTGTAATTGACGAATTTAACGACCTAATGTCCGTTATGAAAAAAGAAATTGAAGAAAAAGTAAAACGCCTAGCACAAAAAGCACGAGCTTCTGGAATTCATTTGGTTCTCACAACTCAAAGACCATCTGTTGATGTAGTAACTGGCACAATAAAAACCAATTTCCCATCTAGAATTTCATTTGCTTTAACATCTTTTGCAGACTCTAAAACAATTTTAGATCAATCAGGAGCAGAAAACTTATTAGGAAAAGGTGATTTACTCTTTTTGCCATCAGATGCAAATTTCCCAACCAGAATACAAGGATGTTTTGTTTCGAACAATGAAGTAAATGATGTTGTGGCTTATATAAAAGAAAATAATAAAAAGACATATGACGAAGAAGCAGAGAAAGAAATAGAAAATCCTTATCAAGGCTTGGTTGATGAAGAAATTTCTGATCAAGCATTAACTCCGTTGGCAATAAAATGTTTGAAATTTGTAATAGAAAACGGTCAAGCATCAATTTCTTCTCTTCAAAGGAATTTTGCAATTGGCTTTGGAAGGGCAGGCCGTATTATTGAAAAATTAGCAAAGTTAGGCTATATTGCTAAGAAAGACGGAATGAAACCAAGGGAAGTTTATTTAACAATGGAAGGTTTCAATAATTTATTTGGAGAAGAGAAATAATAGGAAAAAGAATAAATTAAATTATATATAAACATTAAATAAGGAAAAATTATGACAAAAGAAGAATTGGTAAATAAAAAAATATCCGCCATAAGTTTAGGGTGTGATAAGAATAAAGTCGACTTAGAACATATGCTTTTTTCATTGCAAGATTATGGTTTTCAAATAATAAGTGATATAAGCAATGCGGAAATATTAATTGTAAACACATGTGCTTTTATTCAGCCAGCAATCAAAGAAACAATTGAAAATATAAATTTAGCATTAAAACAAAAAACAATTGGTAAAGTGGAAAAAATTATTATATCAGGATGTTTTCCGCAACGAAATATCAATATATTAAAAGATAACTTTCCGCAAGTCGATTATTTTTTAACGCTAAATGAAAATGATAAAATTGTAAATGTAATTGAAAATCTATATGAAGTTGCTTCCAGCAACTATTGCGTGGACCAAACTGGAAGATTGGTAACTCACGGTGGGAAATATGCTTTCTTGAAAATTGCGGATGGTTGTTCAAATGGCTGTGCTTATTGCACAATTCCTCGAATAAGAGGGAGGTATCGTTCCATTCCTATTAATTTATTAATTAAAGAAGCAAAAAGGCTTGCATCCAAAGGATATAAAGAATTAATTTTAATTGCTCAAGACACCGCAAATTATGGAGATGACTTGTATGGCGAGCCAAAATTAATTGAACTTATTGAAAATTTATCAAAAATAAATGGAATAAAATGGATTAGACTTCAATATGTTTATCCAAACTTGTTAACTGATGAACTTTTAGATTTTATTGCCAGCGAAGAAAAAGTTTGTAAATACATTGATATGCCTCTTCAACATATTGATAATGATATTTTACTATCAATGAACCGAAAATTAGATGAAAATAGCACTTTAAAATTAATAGAAAAAATTAAAACAAAATACCCTGAAATGATAATAAGAAGCACTTTTATTGTTGGGTTTCCGGGCGAAACTAGAAAAAAATTTCAAAAACTATGTGATTTTATTTCAACTGGTATTATTGATTATGCAGTATTTTTTCCGTATTTTAGAGAAGAAAACACAAAGGCATATTATATGAAAAATCAAGTATTGGAGTTTGTTAAAAAACGCAGATTAAAAAAAATAGAAGCAATTCAAAATATGGTGATTAATGTTAAAAATCAAGAGAAGCTAAATAAAATTGAAGAAGTGTTGATTGATGAATACGACCCAATAGAAAAAATTTTTAAAGGACATAGCAAAAACAATTCGCCTTTGATAGATTTGTGTGTTATAATAAAAGCGAAACAAGAACTCGTTGAAAATGAAATTTCAATATTAGATGACAATCAAATTCAAAATGAAGAAAATGAAACGACTAATCAAAATAATGTAGCAGAAATTGAGGTTCAAGATAATAGAAAACCAAGTATTTTTAGAAACATTTTCAAAAAAATTAAAATCGGATTTAATAAATTAACATCAAATTATAAAACGAAAGATGAAGAACAATATACTTTGGTGGAAGATGATGACCAGCTAATAAATGTTAAAGTTGGTGAAATTTACAATGTGAAATTAATCGAAATAACAGATTCTGGATTTATAGGGGAAATTGTTTAAATTTAAAGAAAAGTTTATTATTTAAAGGAGATTAAGACATGACACCTAATCAAATAACTTTAATAAGGATATTTTTAGTGCCTTTTATGATATTTTTTTATCTTGCAGATTTTATTCCATATGGAAAATTAATTGCTGTTATTATTTTTGCTCTCGCAGCTATTACAGATTTCATTGATGGAAAGTTGGCCCGTAAAACTGGAAAAGTAACCGACTTAGGCAAATTTTTAGACCCGATTGCAGACAAGGTTTTAGTGATGAGTGCTTTAATTTTAGTTGTAACAAGTCAAATGATTGTTAGTATGTGGGGAACTTGGGCAGCTATTATTGCAATTATAATTATTGCAAGAGAGTTTTTAGTGAGCCTATTAAGGCAAGTTGCTGCGAGCAAAAACATAATTCTTTCGGCTGACAATTGGGGTAAATATAAAGCATTTTTACAAGATTTAGCAATTCCAGCATTTATGCTTTTAGTTTTTTTTGTAAATTATAATATTTTAACAGGAACTTGGCTGATGGCTTACATTTATTTTTGTTATTTATTAATAGCAGTAGCAACTTTACTTACAATTATTTCAGGAATTAATTATTTTATAAAGAACAAACATGTTTTTTGTGAAGGAAAAGAAAAAAACAATAAAATATAAGGAGATTATATATGGCGGATAAAAAGCTAAATGAGGATAGAAAAAGAAATTTAGAGCAAGCTTTACTTGAAATTGAAAAGCAATTTGGTAAAGGTTCAATTATTAAATTAGGGGATAACCCTAAGCGTTCTATTGATGTTATTTCAACAGGTTGCTTAACACTTGATGTCGCACTTGGTATTGGTGGTGTGCCTAAGGGTAGGGTAATTGAAATTTATGGTCCTGAGTCTTCAGGAAAAACAACTGTTGCTTTGCATATTGTAGCAGAGGCTCAAAAATTAGGAGGCACTGCGGCTTTTATTGATGCCGAACATGCTCTTGACCCTATTTATGCTAAAAAATTAGGTGTTGATGTGGATGAATTGTTTGTTTCACAGCCTGATAATGGTGAGCAGGCTCTTGATATTTGCGATACTTTAATAAGTAATGGAGCCGTAGACATAGTTATAATTGATTCTGTTGCTGCTTTAACTCCTAGGGCTGAAATTGAAGGCGATATGGGGGATAGTCATATGGGGTTACAGGCAAGGCTTATGAGTCAGGCGCTTAGAAAGTTAACCTCTGTTATTAATAAGAGTAATGCTTGTGTTGTTTTCATAAATCAGTTGAGAGATAAAATTGGGGTTATGTATGGTTCACCGGAAACAACAGCGGGTGGAAAGGCATTGAAATTTTATTCTAGTATTAGGCTTGATGTTAGAAAAGGGGAGGCACTTAAAAACGGTACGGAAATAATTGGAAATAGAACTAAAGTAAAAGTTGTAAAAAACAAATTAGCTGCTCCTTTTAGAATCGCAGAATTTGATATTATATTTGGCGAAGGAATTTCAAAATCTGGTGTTGTTCTAGACTTAGCAATTGAATTTGATTTGATACAAAAAACTGGCTCTTGGTATTCATATAAAAATGAAAAAATTGGTCAAGGCAAAGAAAATGCTAAAAATTTTATAAAAAGCAATCCAGAAGTATATAATGAGTTGGATTCAATTATTCGAAACAAATTATTTAATGAAACCGAAAATGAGAAATCTGAAAAAAAAGCAGATAATTAGATAGATATTTTTAGTAGGAACTTACCGCTCTGTATTTACATTTAGGTGAGAAACTTATCCAACTAAATTATTTTTTTTGAAAAACAAAAAATCGCCGATAGCAGAAGGCTCTACAAAGCTTGAAATAGCACTTAATGCTGCCTAAATCTCTTCGGTGATTTTTTATTTTATGGGCTTGTTTCAAGTTTATTAGTTTAATCAAATGTTAAATTAATTAATTTTTTAACGAATTTTTTAAATATACCATTTTTCCTTTTTGTCGTTTACAATATTTTGTTTGTTGTAGAGTGTTAAAGTATTACTTTTTTCTTCATTAATTATTATTCCATTACTGTTTTTTAATTTAGTAATCACATAATAATTTATTTTTTCTCGTTCATTAATATCATCATTAATTATAATTTCTCCCTTTGTACCTGAAATTGATTTAATTAGTTCTGATTTTTCTCCTTTTTGCTTATATACTTCATATTGTAAATAATTACTTGCATCAAAAACTAAAATAGCTCTATTGTTTTTTATACAACCTGTTAAATTTGCAGGAAGAGTGTTAAACTCAGAACTTACAATGTTTTTGGGTGGATTAAACCTTGAAAAAAGTTCTTTTTTAATATAAATTTCAGGAGTTAATGAATTCGCAATTGAGATATTGTGATTATTTTCATATTCATTTAAATCTAAATTAATTTCTTCAACAGAGTTAGGTTTTTCAAAGTTTTTAGGTAATTTTTTAGAATAAATTTTTTCAAAATAGTCTCGAACAAGTAAAGTGGGTAAATTTCCACCAGCGGTATCTATAAGATTATTATCCATATTTCCAACCCAAACACCAACAACATTTTGTGTCGTGTAAGATATATTGTAAGCATCGGTGTTACCTTTTTTTGTTCCAACAGTTCCAGTTTTAGAAGATACATCAAAAGGCAGCACATTTAATTTTCGAGCAGTTCCTTCTATTACACAAGTTTTTAACATATCTGTTGCTAAAAAAGAACTATCTTCACGGAAAATGGTTTTTGCTTTTTCATCGTTCTTATAAACAATTTTACCCTCTTTTGTTGTTATGTAATGCACAAATTTAGGCGAAATATGTTTACCTTTATTTGCAAGAGAAATATAACCACCTACAAGTTTCTTTAAATTAATTCCATATGTCATTCCTCCCAATGTTAATGCATAATTATTATCTTGTGTGTCTAAATCAATATCTAACAGATTGGCATACTTTTTAATTTTATCTAATCCAAGATAAGAAGCAATTTTAACTGCGGATACATTTAACGATTTAGAAAGAGCTTCTCGTGCACTTATATAGCCATAATATTTCTCTCCAATATTTTTAGGTTCATAACCATTTATTGAAATAGGTTCATCTAAAATTAATGTTGCAGGTGAAATAATATCTTCGTTTATCGCTGGGGCATAAACTAGAATTGGTTTAATGGTTGAACCCGGTTGCCTTTTATGTTCTAAAATTTTATAATCACTTTTACCTATGTAAGCTAATATTCCACCATTAAGCGGGTTAATATCAATATAAGCAAAATCGTTTTCAGACAAACTTTCATTATATTCCTTTATAGTTTTTTCAATGCTTATTTGATTATCTAAGTTTTGATATGTATAAACTTTATAACCCCCAATTGCAATTTGTTTTTCGGGCATTTTTAAAATTTGCATAGCTTCATCAATTGCACCTTGCGAATAAGAATTTAATTTGTTTTTTCTAGTTTTATTTATTTTAATCTCTAAGTCTTTTGCTTTTTCAAGTTTATAAACCTCTTCGGGTATGAAACCATCAGTTTTCATTTCTCTTAAAACAACATTTCTTCTTGTAAGGCATCGTTCATATTGTTTTACGGGCGAATAAAAATTAGGTGATTTTATCAGACCTGCTAGCATAGCACTTTCAGAAATGGATAAATCTTTTGCGCTTTTTGAAAAATAATATTCACTCGCATTTTCTAAACCATAACAATTACTTCCAAAATAAATTATATTTAAATAGTTTTCTAAAATTTCATCTTTTGTAAAATTTCGTTCTAGGTCTAGGGCAAGCGAAATTTCATTTAATTTTCTAGATAAGGTTTTTTCGTTGGTTAAATGTGTGTTTTTTATTAATTGTTGACTAATCGTTGATGCGCCTTCCATTAATTTTAACTTTTTTAAATTGTTGAAAAAAGCTTTTCCTATTCTTTTAACTGAAATGCCATTATGATTATAGAAAGCTTTATCTTCAATTGAAATAAAAGCTTGCTTTGTATGAATTGGTATATACTCTAAGTTAATTTTAGTTCCATTAAAAGTATTTGGTTCGTTAATTAATAAATTTTGTTGATTTAATACTTGAATAGATAAATTATTATCTGTGATTGCCTCTTTATTAAAAGGAATCCTCATAAATGTTAATGAATAAATACAAATTCCAATAAATGAAAGTATTAAGATAATAACAAGACATATTAAGATCTTGAAACTTAAATTTACAATTTTCTTCATATTTATATTATGGTATGTATAAAGTAATTTATGCTTATAATAAAGTTGATTTTTCAACTTATATTCATATATTAATAATTTAATTTTACAAAATATCTAGATTTTATGTGGAATATATTGTATAATAAAAGTATTATGCAAAAAAAATATTTTATCACAACATATGGTTGCCAATTAAATGTTCACGAATCTGAAAAACTAGCTGGTATTATGCAAGAATTAAATTATGTTATGGCTGATAAGCTTGAAGATGCAAATGTTATTATTTTTAATACTTGTGCAATTCGTGGAGGAGCAGAAGAAAGGGCAATTGGGAATATAAGTGCCTTAAAAAAATTCAAACAGCAAAATAAAAATAAGATAATTGCTGTCTGCGGATGTATGACGCAACAAAAATCAATAGCGGATGATATGTACAAAAAATTTCCATTTATTGATATAATTTTTGGAACAAATAATATTCATTTGTTAAAAGATTTTTTAGAAAGAAAAAACAACCAAAAAAGAATTTTAGAATACAGCGAAGACTTTAATTTAGATGGCGAAAAATGCCCAATTCACCGTACAAGTGAAAACAATGCTTGGGTGAATATTATGCAAGGTTGCAATAACTTTTGCTCTTATTGCATAGTTCCATATGTGAGAGGGCGTGAACGAAGCCGACCCAAAGATGAAATTTTAGAAGAAATAAAACAAATCATAAAAGAGAATAAATACGAAAAAATTACTTTGTTGGGTCAAAATGTTAATTCCTATGGAAAGGATACCTTAGAAACAAATTTTGCTCAATTATTGCAAGAGATATGTAACTTAAAAGATGATTTCAAATTAACATTTATGACTTCTAACCCAAAAGATTTAAGCAGTGATATTATAGAAGTTATTGCCAAGAATGATAAAATACTTAAAGAAATTCATTTGCCCGTACAAAGTGGAAGCAATGCAATTTTGCGAAAAATGAATAGAAAATATACAACAGAAAAATATTTGTCAATAATAAATGAAATTAAAATAAAAATTCCGAATGTCCGCCTTACAACAGATATAATTGTTGGTTTCCCTAGTGAAACGGAAGAAGATTTTCAAATGACTTGCGAACTAATAAAAGCAGTACAATTTGACGGCGTTTTTGCTTTTATGTATTCTAAAAGACCAGGAACTCCAGCTGCGGAGATGCCTGAACAAATTGATTTAAAAACAAAAAAAACACGAGTTAATCAAGTTTTAAAGATTGCAAAAGAAATAAAGCAAGCCAAAAAAATGAAAGATAATAAATGATTTACAAACTTAAAAAGGAGAAAAATAATGCCTTTAACACCAATGATGCAGCATTATTTAGAAATCAAGGAAAAACATAAAGATGCAGTGGTTTTATATCGACTAGGTGATTTTTATGAGATGTTTTTTGATGATGCAATAGAGATGTCGAAAGTGTTGGATATAACCTTAACTGGCCGAGATTGCGGACTGGAACAAAGAGCCCCAATGTGCGGTGTGCCTTATCATTCTGTTGATACATACATTGCAAAACTTTTAAAAGAAGGGCGAAAAATTGCTTTATGTGAGCAGTTAAACGAAGCTAAAAAAGGTGTTAAAGTTGAGCGAGATGTTGTAAGGGTCATAACTCCGGGAACAATAACGGAAGACAATATGCTTGATGAATTGAAAAACAATTACATACTATGCGTTTATAAGTCTCAGAAGAAAATAGGTGTGGCTTATTCAGACATATCAACAGGTGAGTTTTACACAACCGAGTATACAAAAAATTTAATATCTAACCTTAGTGATTTGGTTGTAAGAATTAATCCAGCTGAAATAATATGCAATAATGAAGGACGACAAGCACTAGAAGAGATTCCAGTCGCCAAACTTGTAACTTTGCCTAAATTTGACATTTATTATAATTGGGCTTTTGAGTCTGAGCGGGCAATAAACAACTTAAAAAAGCAGTTTTCAAATGTTGTGTTGAATATATACGAAATTAATGACATGCCAGAAGCTATTTGTGCATGCGGAGCACTTCTGGAATATTTAAACGAAACTCAAAAGAAAAGTTTAGTTCATATCAATAAAATAAAAAAAATTGATACCGCAAAATATATGATTTTAGATATCATTGCAAGGCGAAATTTAGAACTTGTTGAAACAATAAGAGAAAGAAAAAAGAAAGGTTCTTTGCTTGCACTGTTAGATAATACCAGAACTTCAATGGGTGGCAGATTAATAAGAAATTGGCTGGACCAGCCTTTAAAAGACAGCAAAGAAATAAATGCTAGATTATCCGCCGTTGAAGAATTATGTGGTAATTTGATTTTAAGAGATAGTTTAAAGGATGAACTTTCAAAAGTAAGTGATATTGAAAGATTGACTTCAAGAATAGGTCTTTCTTTGATTACTCCAAGAGAGTGCATAAAATTAAAAAAATCATTATCAGTAATTCCTAACATAAAAAAATTGCTTAATGGAACAACATCTCAAAAATTAAATAATTTTCACAGCGACATAAAAGATTTCAATCAAATTTTTACTCTTTTAGATTGTGCAATTAAAGAACAACCATCACAGAATATGCGTGATGGCGATTTCATTTCTGATGGTTATAACAATGAATTAGATGAACTTAGGTTAATTAAAAATCATGGAGTAGAGTGGATTGCTGAACTAGAAGCCCGTGAACAGAATGATACCGGTATTAAAAACTTAAAAATAAAATTCAATAATGTTTATGGATATTTTATTGAAGTTAGCAAAAACCTTTGTGAAAAAATTCCAATTAACTATCATAGGAAACAAACTGTTGGAAATAATGACAGATATTTTACAGAAGAGCTGAAATTAATCGAAGAGAAAATTTTGAGTGCTGATGAAAAAGGCATTAAGCTTGAATATCAATTATTTAATGAAGTTAGAATAATTTTAATTGATTTTATTAAAGACTTCCAAGAAATTTCAACCATTGTTTCAGAACTGGATTGCTTATTATCTTTGTCGCATCTTGCAATAAAAAATAATTATGTAAAGCCTGTAATTAGTGATAAAATTAAGCATATTAAAATAACGGATGGTCGGCATCCTGTTATTGAAAATTATCTAAAAGATAGTCAATTTATTGCTAATGACACTTTTTTGGATCAAGATAAAAATAAAATTATGATAATCACAGGGCCGAATATGGCTGGTAAAAGTACATATATGCGTCAAGTTGCACTTATAACATTGCTTGCACATATTGGCTCTTTTGTGCCAGCAAAATATGCTGAAATTAGTATTGTAGATAGAATTTTCACAAGAGTTGGTGCTAGCGATGATTTGGCATTAGGGCAAAGTACTTTTATGGTGGAAATGATGGAAATGGCGAACATTTTACACAATGCTACAAATGAAAGTCTTGTTATTCTAGATGAAATTGGCAGAGGAACTTCTACTTTTGATGGACTTAGTATAGCGTGGTCTATGGTGGAATATTTGTGTAAGAATATGAAGACCAAAGCTTTGTTTGCAACTCATTATCACGAATTGACTGAACTTGAAGGTCTGTTGACTGGTATAAAAAACTATAAAATAAATGTTAAAGAAATTAATAATTCAATAGTCTTTTTAAGAAAAATTGTGAGAGGTGGTGCTAATAAAAGCTTTGGAATCGAAGTGGCAGCATTAGCAGGACTTCCCGAAGAAATTATAACCCGTGCAAAAGAGATAAGCCATAACATAGAACAGAATGATTTTAACATCAAACTTGGAACACAACAAGTTGAACAAAACGAAGAAATACAGACTAAGGTTAAAAATAATTTGCAGGTAATTGAAATAATAAAAGATTTAAAAATAGAAACAGTAACGCCACTTGAAGCTTTTGAGATTTTAGCAGATTTAATTAAAAAAATCAAACAACAATAAAAAAATATATGGCGTATAAGAGGAATACAATGGCAAAAATACAGATATTAGATAAAACGGTTGCAAACAGGATTTCCGCTGGTGAAGTAGTGGAAAGACCGTCTTCTGTTGTTAAGGAATTATTCGAAAACAGCATTGATGCTGGGGCAGATAATATTATTATTGAAATTGAAGAAGGCGGAATTAAAAAGATTTCAATAACTGACAACGGTTGCGGAATTGAGCATGAAGATGTAAAAACAGCATTTATGCCACATTCAACTAGTAAAATAAAAAGCATTGATGACTTAAATACAATCGATACTTTAGGTTTTAGGGGAGAGGCGCTTGCAAGTATAGCCTCAGTTAGTCAAGTTGAATTGATAACTAAAACACACGATGCTAGCACAGCCATAAAAATTATTGTAGAGGGTGGAGAATTTGGTTTAATTGAAGAAGTTTCCGCAAATATTGGCACTAAAATTACAGTAAAAAATTTATTTTACAATACACCTGCCAGACAAAAGTTTTTACGAAAAAGTAAAACAGAAGAAACTGAAATAACAAACCTAATAGAAAAATTAATGCTCTCTAACCCTAATATATCAATTAAGTATATTACAGATGGTAAAATGATATATAACACAACAGGCAGTGGGTTGTATGACATAATATACACAATATATGGTAAAGATATTTCAAACAATCTTATTCCTGTTAACATAAAAAGAGGTGAATTTAATCTTATTGGTTATATAGGAAAACCAGAAATTTCTAAGTCGAATAGAACATATCAGACACTTATGATAAACAATCGTGTGGTTCAAAATTTTTTAATAAATAATGCTGTTACATCTGCTTATGAAAACTATTTAATGAAAAATCGTTTCCCATTTTTTGTGTTAAATTTAAGAATGCCATTTGATAATGTAGATGTAAATGTGCATCCGAGTAAGCAGGAAGTAAAGTTTGAAAGACCAAATTTCATTTATAGTTTTTTTGCAAATAATATAGCCGAAATTTTATTTAATTCAAGTCATATAAAGTCAATTGAAAACTTAAATAATATAGACAAAATTGATATATCAAAGTCAATTAATAATAAAGTTAGTCTATCCAATGAATTAAATTTAATGGATAAAAATTTATCTGATGATAAATTTAAAAACTCATCGAATTTTGAACTTAAAGAAGTGGATGTTTTTACCGCAAATACAAAAAAAGAAGATAAAACTAAAAATCAATCTATGGAAAATAAATTTCAGGAAACACACAGAGATTTTTCTGACATATTGAAATTTAGAAATTCAAATTCACAATCTACAAATTTAGAATTTAAGTCTGATGAAAGTAATATTTCAAAAATATTTATAAAAAAGATAAAAGAGAATTCTTCACAACTCAAAAATTACTCAACTCACGAACAAGCTTCAATAGAAGGAACATCAGATTTGCCACTTAAAATTATCGGTAGCGTTTTTAATACTTATATAATAACGCAAAAAGGTGACAAACTTTATATAATTGATCAACATGCAGGGCATGAGCGAAAATTGTATGATAAATTTAATTTACAAATTGACAATAATAATTTAATCATTCAAGATTTATTAGTTGCTTACACTTTTGATTGTAGTACGCTGGAATATCAATTCTTTATAGATAATATTAAAAAATTTGAAAACCTTGGTTTTTATATGGAACCATTTGGCCATAATAATATAAAATTAACAAGAATTCCGCTTTTGCTTTTCAATTTAAAAATTTCTGATTTTATTGATGAAGTAAAACTAAATATTATAAGCTTTAATAAAAAAACATCTGATATTTTAAAAGAATTTATTGCACAAAAAGCTTGTAAATCCGCAGTCAAGGCGGGTGATAATTTATCTATACTTGAAATAAATTCACTTGTTAAGGATTTAGAAAAGAACACTACGTTATTATGTCCACATGGTCGCCCGATAGTTATTGAGATTTCAAAAAAGCAATTAGAAAAATGGTTTAAAAGAATTGTGTGAAAATAAAAGCAAATGCAAGGAATATATTATGAATAAAGTGTTGATAATCTTAGGACCCACAGCGACGGGGAAGAGTGAATTTGCAAGGATATGTGCTGAAAAATTTAATGGCGAAATTATATCTGCTGATTCTATTCAAATTTACAAAGAATTAAATATTGGTACAGCTAAAATTAAAAGTTCAGAAATGAATAATATCAAACACCATTTAATTGATATTAAGCATTTTTACGAAAGTTATAATGTGTGGGAATTTGTAAAGGATTGTAATAAAATAATAAAAGATATAATATCTCAAAAAAAACTTCCTATTATTGTTGGCGGAACTAACTTATATATTAAAGCTTTAATTGAAAAATATGATTTTAAAGACTCGAATAAAGATTTAGAATTAAGAGAAAAATTTAAAAAATTGGCAGAAGAATCAGATAGTGCTACTCTTTTCAATTTGCTTAAGGAAATCAATTTGGATAGGGCAATGCAGATAAATAAAAATGATAAATATAGAATCATAAAAGCATTAGAAAACTTTTATGCCAAAGATAAAAAGGACGATTTAATTAACCCAGAGCAAGAAGACTATGAATTTAAACTCTATGCATTAAATTTACCTAGAGAAATTTTATATGAAAAAATTAATCAAAGAGTGGATATTATGCTTCAAAATGGACTACTTGACGAGGTTATTTATTTAAAAAAACAAGGATTAACTTCTGAAATGCAAGCGGGTAAGAGCATAGGATATAAAGAACTTCTTGATTATCTAGACGAAAAAATTACATTAGATTTTGCTGTTGATAAAATTAAACAGCATAGCCGAAACTACGCAAAACGCCAACTAACATGGTTAAGAAGTATGAAAAATTTAACTTGGCTTGATGCTTCGAATTCAAACGATTCAATTAAAATTCTAAAAGAAGAAATGTTTGATTAATTGTATTTATTTTACTTTTGACAAAAAACCACTTTAATTAAAACAAATGTTTTACATATTAAATTAATTATGTTATAATTAAACAATATAAAGAATTTTAGAGGTTTAATTTATGAAAAAGATAGAAGCTAATCTAATAAAAATTTTAGATTTTATTAAAAATAACTTTCTATCCAAAGGATATGCACCAAATATAAGAGAAATGTGTGCCCACATTGGTGTAACTTCAACAAGCACTGTTATATATTACTTAAAAAAGCTTGAAGAAAGAGGATTGATAAAAAGAGATTATAACAAAAATCGTGCCATTGAATATTTAGGAAATGATGCCCAAATGGTAAAAAATCAATACAGTATGGTTAATCTTCCTCTCGTTGGTAAAATTGCAGGCGGAACTCCTATTTTAGCAGAAGAAAATCTAGTTGAGATATATTCTGTATCTCAAAATTTATTTGGAACTAATCAAGAAATTTTTATGCTAGAAGTGGTTGGTGATAGTATGGCAGATATCGGCATTAATGATGGTGATACTGTTGTTGCAAAGGTGCAAAACCATGCTGAAAATGGCGAAATAGTTGTTGCTAAAACACATTTGGGGTCAACTGTGAAAAAATTTTATAAAGAAAATAATGGTTATAGATTACAACCTCAAAACGCTTCGCATTTGCCGATGTACTTAGATGATGTTGAAGTATTAGGCAAAGTTATAGCTTCAATTAAAAGATATTGAATTAAAAATATTTTAATATATTTACAAATAATTATTTGTCATTCTTTACTCGCAAATTTACTTGGTTTGCGGCATTTTTTCTTATATCTTCGCTTATTGCAGCATAATGTTTTTTTGTTGTATTAACATCTTTATGACCCAAAACATCCGCAACAATATATATGTCTTTTGTAGCCCTATAAAGATTAGTTCCGTATGTGCTTCTTAATTTATGAGGACTTATATTTTTAAGCGGGGAAGCAGGTTTGGCATATTTCTTAACTAAATTCTCAACAGCTCTCACAGATATTCTCTTGTTTTGTAATGAAATAAAAAGAGCGGTTTCCGTTTTAGGTAAATTTTTCAATGTTCTAATTTCAAGCCAATCTAATAAAGCAATTTTTACTTCATCTGAAAAATATAAGATTGTCTGATTTCCCCCTTTTCTAGTTACTTTAAAAGAATTTGATTCGAAATCAATATTATCAATATTAATTCCAACGAGTTCGCTAACTCGAATTCCAGTACCTAAAAACAAACTTAGAATTGCGACATCACGCTCACGAGTGTTTTTTAAATAAGCTCTTTGTCTGTCGGTTAAGTCATTTGCGGTTTCTGCTTGATCCAAAATCTTAATGATTTCATCAACTTCTAATCTTACAATAGATTTTTCGTGTATTTTAGGTGTGGTAACTTTACTGGCAACATCAAATTTAATCTTGTCGTTATTGTATAGATATTTAAAAAGACCTCTTATGCTGGCAAGCTTTCTAGCTTTACCTTTTTCGTTATTTTTATAATTTTTTTCATTGTAAGTATAATAAGATAAGTAACTTAAAAATGAAATTATATCAGAGGCGGTAATTTTTTCAAGATGTGAAAAATTAATTTCTTTGATAGGTATTCCAAATTTA
The DNA here is from genome assembly GCA_028708805.1 of Clostridia bacterium. Classification (GTDB taxonomy): domain Bacteria; phylum Bacillota; class Clostridia; order Christensenellales; family UBA1242; genus UBA5489. Next base: position 33,361 of record JAQVYC010000001.1, read on the forward strand.
TATTTAGAAATAAAATCAAAAAAAATTCTTAAATCTAAGGTATATCCTAATCTAGTCAAGGAAGAAGTATTATTTTCAATTTCATATATAAAATTAGTACAAAAAGGTGGCAACTCCATAAGGCTTGCTGAAATTTTATCAGTATTAATTCTGTCTTGTTTTATATAATAATTATTTTTCACATTAAAATGTTAACATATTTCAATATTTTATTCAATGAAATAGACGATAATTAAAAAAGCAAGATTAAAATAAACTCAATAAACATTCCTTTTACCAAAAAATTCATAATACATTTTATTGCGTTTATATTGCGTTTGTAATATTATAATGTTATAATTAAACAAAAAAATGAGGTATGAAATGTTAGATATAAATTTAATTAGAAATAATCCTGAAAAAGTCAGAAAAGCTCTTTTAAAAAAGAATTGGGATGCCGATTTTACAATATTAATAAAGAAGTTTGACGAAAAAAAAGATTTAATTAAAAAGAATGATGAACTAAAAGCGGAAAAAAACAAGCTATCTGCTCAGGTTCCTGTTTTAAAAAAAGAAGGGAAATCAACTGAAAAAATATTTGAGACTGTTAAAAATATAAACAGTGAAATTGAACATTACGATTCTATAATTAAGCAATTAAATGATGAGATTTTTGAATATGTAAGTGCTTTACCAAATATTCCAGATGATGATTTGGCAGATGGTGGTAAAGAAAATAATAAGACAATAAGGACATTTGGTAAAAAACCGCAATTTGATTTCGAAGCTAAAAACCATATTGACTTATGTGAAAATTTAGGATTGATTGATTATTCTCGTGCAGCAAAATTAAGCGGTAAAGGCACCTGGATGTACACGGGTGATGGTGCTAGATTAGAATGGGCTTTATTAAATTTCTTCATTGGTGAGCATTTAAAAGATGAATATAAGTTCATATTACCACCACATATACTTAACTATGAAAGCGGATTTGTAGCAGGGCAGTTTCCTAAATTTGAAAAAGATGTTTTTTGGTTAGAGGGAACAGAACCTAAAAAATTTATATTGCCGACCGCAGAAACTGCACTTGTAAATTTTCACAGAGATGAAATCTTGAATGAAAATGAATTACCTAAAAAATATTTTGCTTACACACCTTGTTACAGATGCGAAGCGGGTAGTTATCGAACAGAAGAAAGAGGTATGATAAGAGGATATCAGTTTAACAAAGTTGAAATTTTCCAATATACAACACCCGAAAAATCTGATGAAGCATTTGAAGAATTAGTAAAAAAGGCAGAAAGTTTAGCTGAAAAGCTAGGTTTGCATTTTCAAACGAGCAAGTTAGCTGCAGCTGATTGTTCTCATAGCATGTCAAGAACTTATGATATAGAAGTTTGGATTCCTAGTATGGAAATATATAAAGAAGTTTCTTCGGCAAGTAATGCAAGAGATTACCAGGCAAGAAGGGGAAATATAAGATTTAAAGATAACAAAACAGGAAAAAGCAGATTTTGTCATATTTTAAATGCTTCAGGCCTTGCAACCGCAAGAATTATTCCTGCAATTGTTGAGCAGTTTCAAAATAAAGATGGAAGTGTTAATATTCCAGATGTGCTAGTTCCTTTTATGAATGGTCAAAATGTATTAAGTCCAATAAAAAAATAAAATAAAGCTTTTATAGTAAATAGCAGGAAGAAAATGAATGTTTTTAATGAAGGGACAATTGAGAGTTTTGCATTAGGTGTTGATTGTGATATAATTACCGAAGCTTTATCTAAACTAAATTTAATAATAGATAACACAATTGCAGATATGAAAAAAGTAAATGCTTTTTTGATAGGGCAGTGTGAAATAATACCAATTAACGAATTTAGTTCGGGTGCTGTATCATCAATTTCAACTCTGGATATTTTTTTAACCTTGACTAGTTCACAAATTGAATTTAATACAATTAAATTAAATCAGAACAAATTTAAAAATTTTACAAAGAGAATTAAATGGGCGTGGGAAAATAAAGATGTCAATAAAAAAAAGAAAAAAAAATTAAAGGCAAAAACAGACAATGCTCAAACACTAAATAACAAGTATGATATTTTTAGATTTAATAATGATTTTTTAAATTCAGTAATTAAATATTTAAATCAAACAACTATATGTAGCATTGAAAGGGGAGTGATAAAAATTAATGGTGATTGCTTGCCCTTTGATGTGCGCATTTTTCCTGTAATTAATAAATTTGGTTCATATAATTTCTTTTTAAACAGTAAAAATAAATTTATTAATATAGATTTCAAAAACAGATTTAAAAACATAGAAGATATGTATGAAAATTATGGAGAAACTTATTTGGCTTTAATAAGAATCTTTAACTCATTATATTATAATATTTACAATAAGCAGGCAAATCAATTTTTCATTGAAAGTTTAGTTTTAAACTTGCCCGCTGAAACATTTTTTAAAGAAACAAATTACTCCTGTTTTGTATTTGCAATGAATTTTTTTGCTAATGTGAATTTGAATGAATTAAAAGCTTGCACCGATTTAAATAAAAAGATATTTGAAGAAAAATTATGCGGAACAAGTTTATCTCAAATGATTGAGTTCATGCAAAACATAAAAAAATATATTGATTAATTTTATTTTCTTTTTATATTTATGTTGGAGTTAGTGTAGGAGATAGATAAATTAAGTTAGGAGTAGTCAAATTTTAATATTCTTGACTTATTTTTATATTTACAATCTATTCGCAAAAGACAAGTTTAGCGAATAGATTGTGCAAAAAGGCTAACACTATATAATTATAATAAATGTTATTATAACCCATATCAGTATCAGTAATTTAATGTTAAAGTAACTATTCCGTAATAAACAAATTATTTCATTTTTAGCTGAACGATTTGATGCTATTACTTTTTCTAAAATCTTTATGGTTTATAACTTAAACTATATTAATTTTGTTGTTTTTAATTGATTTAGTCTTACTTTAATCTAAAAATACACATTACAATCAAACTTTATATTTAATTAATTCATTATCCTTCTATACCATATAGTATTCTAATTTAGTATTTTAAGAAATTTAGCATATTTTGCGTACTACGCATTTGCATAGTATCAATTTATTGACTTATAATCATAATTCTGTTATATTATAAATATAAATATTGTAAGTAAAGTGAGGTATTATTTTATGTATAATGTACCAAGAGGACAACTTTCTACAATTTTGCTATCAACTTTAATAGATGGGGACAAGTATGGAGTTGAAATAATTTCAAATATTAAGGAAAAAACTGATGGCAATTTAACTATAAAGCAACCTAGCCTTTATAGTTCGCTCGCTCGAATGGAAAAACAAGGCTTTATTAATTCATATTGGCGTGATGGAGACAAAGGCGGGAAACGACATTATTACAGTATAACTGATTTAGGCAAAAAACAGCTAGGTAATTTAGAAAATAATTTTTTTGTTATTCAAAATAATGTATCAAATAATGAAATTTCAACAAATCCTTCCCCTACTAATATTGATTTGAATAATATTCCTATTGAAAAAAAACAAAGAGTTGAAACCTTAGGAGTGACAGAAAATACCGCAATTAAACAAAGTTCCTTTTTAAATACTTCTACCTTTAAAATTAAAACAAATAAAGAAAAAGATACTGCATCTGAAAAACAAATAAACATTTTCGAGAATAATGCAGATTTAATTAAAAAGAAATTCAATATAGAAAATGAAATTAGCAACTGTAAGCCAACCAATTTAAGTTTTGCCGCGAAAATCAAAAATTTAAACTCATTAAATGAAGTAAATAACAAATTTAGTAAAGATAGTAATGAAAATGTATTATTAGATTCTAAAAACAATCTCATCTCAGATAAAACAAATTTTGAAGAAAATGATAATATTATTGATAATGAAAAAAATGTAGATATAACTGAAATTTTGACAACCCAAAATCAAAGTTCGGAAGCAAGAATTAATATAAACAATGAATTGCCTATCGATATTCAAAAAGATAAAGAGATGGACTCTCAAATAGAAAATGTCGAAAAAAAATTTAAACCCGAAAGACAATCTTTGGACGATATGTCAAATTTTAAAAAAACAAATTTCTTGCATTTAAATAATAATTCAACAATTAAATTAAATCCTAATGCTCTCGAATACGGTCATACGGAAAAAATTAATGAACTTTATAAGAAAAGTAAAAAAATTAATGAAAATCAATTTATTTCATCTGATACTCCAACATATAATGAATTGAGTGATTATTATAAAAATATTAATGTGCATTTTTCAGTACATTCGCATGATAAAAACAAAAAAGGTGTGAAAAACTTAAACTACATAGATTTTTATAAAGCTGGTTTGAAAAAGTATTTTATTTTATTCTTATTGATTGCCTTTGAGACGATAAGTTGCTATTTTGCATTTACTTATTTTAATTTAGAGATAGCTTATTCAAATATTTATTTTATAATACCAGCGGTATCTTTAATTATGCCTATTTATTATTTTATTTTAGTAATAAATTCAAAAACAAAATACATATCTGATGTAAAAATAAATTCTTTTTGGCTAGATTTATTAATATTTGCTGTAGGAATTGTTTTGCTATATTCGATAAATATGCTTTTAGGGCTTACATATGCAAACATTTTAGAATACGCAACAACTTTTATATATCCGGCGATTCTATTAGTTAATATTTTATTCGTTTATGCATTAAACTCATCAATATATAAGAATATAAAAAAATATGATTAATAACAAGAATGAAAAATAAAATGATTATAATTTCGATGAAAAAATTTTTAACCATAATATAGAAGTCTCAATAAAGAGGTTTTTAATCATAATATAAAATAAAGAAAAAGAAGCTGAAAAGCTTCTTTTTATAATTATATGAATTATTTTGCAGTTGCCGAAAAACGAGATTCTCGTATAACATTAACTTTAACTTGTCCTGGATATTCCATTTCGTTTTCAATGCGTTTAGCAATATCTTCGGCAAGAAAATGTGCAGTTTCATCTGATATTTCATTAGGCTTTACTAAAATTCTCACTTCTCTACCCGCTTGGAGAGCAAATGATTTTTCAACTCCTTTAAATGAATTACAAATTTCTTCAAGTTTTTCAAGTCTTTTAACATAATTTTCTAATGTCGCTTTTCTTGCACCTGGTCTTGAACTTGAAATTGAATCTGCAACTTGAACCAAAACTGCTTCAACACTATTAAATTCCACGCCAAAATGATGTGCCTCAATGCAATGAATAACTGCTTGTGATTCTTTATATCTCTTTGCCAAATCAACACCAATTGAAACATGTGTCCCTTCAACCTCGTGGTCTAATGCTTTACCAATGTCGTGCAATAATCCAGCTCGTTTAGCAACTTTTACATCAGCTCCAATTTCCGTTGCTAACAAACCAGCAAGAAATGATGTTTCTAATGAATGTTTTAAACAATTTTGACCATAACTTGTTCTGTACTTTAATCTACCTAAGGTTTTTACAAGTTCAGGATGCATTCCAAATATATTTGCTTCTTCAATTGCGTCCTCTCCAGCCTGCTTTATGGTTTGGTCTATCTCTTTTGTTACTTTTGTAACTATTTCTTCAATTCTTGTCGGATGAATTCTACCATCTATAATTAATCTTTCTAATGAAAGTCTGGCTATTTCTCTTCTTACAGGGTCAAAGCAAGAAACTGTAATTGCTTCTGGTGTATCATCCACAATTAAATCAACACCCATCACATTTTCAATTGCTCGAATGTTTCGCCCTTCTCTTCCTATAATCCGTCCTTTCATATCATCATTTGGAATTGAAACAACCGATATTGTGATTTCTGATGTAACATCTGTTGCACATTTTTGTATTGCCAATGCTACTATGTCCCGAGCTTTTTTGTTGGCGTTATTTAATGCTTTCTCTTCTATTTCTTTAACTTGTTTTACTGATTCTTTTCTAGCATCTTCAGTTATTTCTTTTATTAATAAATTTTTAGCTTCTTCTTTTCCTAATTGTGCTACTCGTTCTAATTCTTTGATTATTTTTTTCTCTATTTCTTCCTGTTCTTCAAGCTTCTTATTTAAACTGTTTTTGTAGTTTAAATTTTCTAGCCTGCTCTCTTCCAATTGTTCAGCTTTTTTTTCGAAAGATAACTCTTTTTTATCTAAAAACTCTTCACGCTGAATAAGTCTATCTTCTGTTTTTTGAATTTCTACTCTTCTTTCTTTTATTTCTTTATCTAATTCATTACGCAATTGATGCATTTCTTCTTTTGCTTCCAAAAGAGCTTCTTTTTTTACAGTTTTTGCTTCTGCATATGCCTCCTCCAGCAATTTTGCAGCGGTTGTTTTATTACTTAATATTTTTTTATTAATTATTAATCTAGTTAGAAATATACCCAGAATTGTTCCTATTACTAAGGCACCAACTCCTACAAAAACTGAGACAATAGAAGAGCTTAAGACAATCAAACTATTGCTCATATTTAATACCTACTTTTATTTTATTAACTTATTAAATAATGTTATAGGCGAACTATAAATCATTTATTACTATATCTTTTAGAATAAAGCGGTTAAGTCCGCTATTCCATTTATTCAATAAATTCATTATAAGTGTAAATTAAATTTATTAATTTTGTCAAGCTTTTATAAAAAAGTCTTTGTATACTATAAGTAGATATACATTTTACAACAAAATTTTATGTTTGAAACAAGGATGATTATTTATTTCCAAAAATAAAACTCGCTTTAAAAATTTTGAATTAATTAATTTGCTTTAAACTAGCCCTATTAACATTTAAAAGTTTTGAACTTCTTTATTAAATCGTAATTTATAATTAAATTTCATTAAATTAAAGCAATCTATAAATTTAAATTTTAGCGAAGTAAGTTTATTATAATCAGTATTTGAGATAATTCGAAGTATTGTATGACTTTCCGCAGAAATTTCAATTGTATTAATTTCTTTACAACCAACACAACAAATTTCACCTGTATCTAAACAAAAATATCTTTTTCCAAAGAAATCATTACCGCACACTGCGCATTTATTTAGATTAAGCTTATAACCCATTGTTTCAAAAATTCTAATTAAAAACTTAACAATAACTGACTTTTTTGGTGCGTTTTCATAAGCTAAAACTTTTAATGCTGTTAGTAATTCCAAAAACAAAGCAACATCTTGCTGTCCATATTTGCATATGTCTTTAACAATGCACAAAATAGCACACGCTTCCATATATTTGTCTATATCTTGTGATAGATTAAAAAAGCTGTCAATCATATCACAGCCAATTACTATGGAATAATTGTTTTTATTTGTTATTAGGTATTCTCCGAAGCAAAAAATCTCCTTAGCAACTTTTAATTTTGCATTAGGACTCTTTACTCCTTTAAAAACAACATTAACCAAGCCCTTTTCAATAGTGAAAAGAGTTGAAATTTTATCTTTTTCTTTATAATCTTTTGAACCGATTATAATTCCTTTAAGCTTTTCTTCCAACTTGTATACCAATTTTTAATAGCGTATTTTAAAATTTTTATCTTGACTTATCATTTTTTTTAGGCAAATGATGCTTTGTTTTACTAACATTTGAAATTGTATACAATCTACTTTTAACATTTTGCCTAGCTCTTTCAACAACTATCATAAAATCAATTATTTCCGGACTATGCCCTTCTACAGAATTTTTCATCAACCGATAATTAAAAGGATTGCTCACTTTGTCTGTTAATGCGTCAAGAATTTTTATAACATCATATTCAAAAAGTTGGTTATTATTTATATTTTTATTCTTCATAACAATCCTCCTTTTTATTATATGCTACTCTTTATAACTTATTATAACACTCTTTTCTGTTATTGCAATTAAATTTTGAAAATATTTATGCTTAAGGAGCTTATTGATATTAGTTTTTGTTTACCTTGACCCAAACTGTTAGCATTACTTTTTTATTCATCAATTTTTCTATATTTAACCTGGATTTAGTTGAAATTTCCTTAATTTTCGCACCAGCTTTACCTATTATAATATTTTTATGGTTCTGCCTTTCACAAATTAAATCCACATCTATACTAACGAGATTTTTCTCTTCTTTAAAACATTTAATATCTACTGCAATTCCATAAGGAAGTTCATCTTTTAGCAATAAAAATGCCTGTTCTCGTATAGTTTCACTAACTAAAAATCTTACAGATTTATCGGTATATATATCTTCTTCAAAGTAAAAGTTTTTTTCTTTTGTCTTAGGTAAAAGTTTTAAAATATTTTGTAAAATTAAATCTAAATTATGTTTTTTTAATGTGGAAAAAGAAATTATATTTTTGAGTTCTTTTATTTCAGATAATTTGCTTGTTAAATTTTTTTCATTTTCTTGATTGCCTAAATCGCTTTTGCTTACACCTACTATTGTAGGAGTTTCGGTTGATAATCTTACAATATTATTGAATTCATCATCTGATAATTTTTTAGAACTATCAATCATATAAAAAACAACATCCACAGATGCAAGTGCATAGCGGACATTTTTCATCATTAATTTATCCAGTTTGTTTTTTGTTTTGTGAATGCCTGGAGTATCCACAAAAACAAGTTGGTATTTTTCCGTTGTTAAAATCCCTAAAATATTCTCTCTGGTCGTTTGTTTTTTGGGAGATACAATTGTTACTTTTTGACCTATCAATTCATTGATAAGTGTACTTTTCCCAACATTAGACTTCCCTACAATTGCTATATATCCACTCTGATACACGTTTTTATTCCTATTTTTTAATATTTTTTAGTTTCTTTTCACTTTATGAGAATTTAATATACTTTCAGCTAAAAAGTTCATTTCAGTTTCCTTTTTCTTAGATGAATGTTCATAACCTAAAAGATGCAAAAACCCGTGAAGTGCCAGAAAGCAAATTTCTCTTTTAAATGAATGATTTAGTGTTTTTGCTTGTTCTTTTGCTAATTTTTTACAAATAGCAATATCCCCTAGACTAATCAAACCATCATCTTTATCAATTTCTTTTGCCATTTCTTTATAATTAAAATTATTGCCTTTATTAAAATCAAAAGCTGGAAAAGACAAAACATCTGTAGGAACAGGTTTATCTTTAAACTGCTTATTTAATGATTGCATTTCTTCTTCTGAATTAAGTGTTACATTAGCTGAAAACCCCTTAAATTCAATCGGAACTTCATCAAGTGCACTTAAAAATAATTTTTTAATTTTTCGTTTTATAAGCCAATTACATCCAAAACCTTGAAAATAAACTTTCATATAATTTCTCCTTAAATTTAAAAATTAATTTTATCTTATATATATATTAATTCTTTATCTACTATGACTAAATAACTAACAACTGTAAAACCCGTACCCTGAGTTATGGTACATCTTTCATCTTTGATTATATCATTATTATTTAATTTTTGTAAAGCTTTTTGCTTACTTTCTTCCATTAAATTATTTTTTATTTCAGCAAAAGGCATATATCTCTCAAAAAAATGAAGCTCTTTCACCGTTGTATATTTAATTATTAATGGTAAAAATGTATTTTCTATTCTGGTATAATTTTCTTTCGTTTCATAATTCTCATAAGTATTATTTATATGATTATTAAACAACTCTAATCCAAATAATGAAACTGTACGAAACTTCATTTCCCTACCCGTATATTCAGTAACAATTGTTCTTTCATAATGTATTATTTTTTCTTCTAGCCAGACCTCAATTTTAAACTCCGCTTTGGGTTTTATTTGACTTTTATTTCCTTTTGAATCCAAATAATAACTTTCAACTAAGATATCGCCTTCTTTAATTAAATCCCCTTCTTTTTTCTTTAAAGTACCATCAATCAATTTTACATAGGTCAATCTACCATTGCAAGTTGAAACAATATTTTTATAATCACCTTCTGTTTCGCTGTTTAAAACTTTTTCTTTAATGTTAATAATCAAAGATGTACCCTTTTTTATAATACTTACCATACTGATTTCATCAAAGTTTTGCATTATTAAAAATTCCAGTTTATCATTATCAATAAAATTTTTTGCAGTGAAATTACCTATTTTATTCTGATTTAAAAATTCAACGAGCTCGACTGCTTTTATTTTATCGTTTCCATAAATTCTTATATTTAAAATAAATTGATTACAGATTATAAGTAAAAATATAGACAAAATAAACCCTAGTAAAATGCCAAGGCGAGCAATTGCTGTTGAATAATACTTTATCCAGCCAAATTTCTTTATGTTATTTATTATTATCTGATTTTGTTTTAAAATGATTTTAACTTTATTCAAGTTTTTGGGTGAAATGAAAAATGATGCTGTTGAGTGAGAATCTCTGTTTAAATTATAAATATCAATACCTAAATCTAAAAATTTATTAAAAATTTTTTCTTGGTTCAATCCCGTAATTTTTATGTGTAACAAAGACTTTAATTTCATCATATTAAAAAACCCCTTATTCACAGCAAGTTGTTTAGAATCATTTTTTCTTTCTTTAAAAAACCTCAACTTTATAAATTTTTCCTTGAATTGCCATTGTGTTTTGTGATAATGTTCTTAACAATAAATCTTTACCTTTAACTTCTATTGTGCCATTTTTTACTTTAAAAATAATTTTTTCGGAGGATATTAAAACAACGCCCATATGACCTTCTATATATAATAAATTTCCGGAAATGTTCACTAAATTATAAGATTTAAAAATATTCTCCGAAAGGTTTAATTCTTTTACCAACTCGCTAAAATAATTAAATACATTCATATAATAAAGTATGTATTAAAAGTAAAGTCTAGAATAAAAAACACATTTCAGATTAATGAATGTGTTTAATATCAGCATTAATTAATTTAATTAAATAAAAAATGCTTATCATTAAAACTGATAAGCTAGTTTTTATATTTTAAAAGTTTTTATTTTAAATCATCGTTTTCATTATTGCTTTCATGTGTATGTTCACAATTTTCACATTCACAATTTTCTAAAAGTTTATAATATTCATCAAATACATTCATTGCAATTGTTTCATCTGTTTCAACAATCAGTTGAGAATCTTCCTCAGCTTTTTCATCTATGAAAAACACAATAGCTTCGTCCTCTGCAACACCGTCCATTTCATCAATAGGTTTCAATATTGCATAAAGTTTGTCCTCTAAAGGAATTACTGCGATTTGATCAAATTTTATTGCTTTATCCTTTTCATCGTAAAGAGTAATGGGTGAATCATTGTTGTCATCTAACAATATATCCAAAACATCTACTTCTTTTTCCTGTTTATTTTCCTCTTTTTTCATTTTTGCTCCTTTCATTTAAATAACTTTCTAATATTAAACATGCAGATAATTTATCAATTAAGTCTTTTCTCTTATCAGTTCTTACTTTTGCATCACTTAATATATTATCCGCTTCGAACGAAGTTAATCGTTCATCTTGAAAAACAATATTAACATTAGATTTGTCGGCAATATTAGAACCGAATAAGCGTGTTTTTCTAGCTCTTTCTCCTTCAGAACCATCCATGTTCAAAGGAAGACCAATTACAAGTGTTTCAACTTCTTGCTCTTCAATTATTTTTTGAAGATGCTCGATATCCGCATTGCTATTTACTGTCTTATAAACTTCAAAAGGGCTAGCAATTACGTGCATTAAATCTGTTAAAGCAATTCCAATTCGCTTATCTCCATAATCAATTCCCATGATTCTACTATACTGCATAATTAATTTTATATTGAATTATAATTTATGTCAACTATATTTTACTTTTATTAATTCCCAGTTATATTTCTTTATTTGCATAATACAATATGTGGTTATATTATTCAAACAATATCCCAAAATATAGATTTAAAAGAAATATGGAAAATAATAAACATCAACCAAAGAACTTGATTGATGTTTATGTTTTTATAAAGTATATTAGCACTTTGTAAATTGTGGAACTTTTCTTGCTTTTTAAGACCGTGCTTTTTACGATCCACCTTTTGTAAATTGTGGAGCTTTTCTTGCTTTTTTAAGACCGTACTTTTTGCGTTCCTTCTTTCTAGCATCTCTAGTTAATAATCCTGCTTTTTTAAGTTCAGGTTTAAATGTTTCATCACATTTTACCAAAGCTCTAGCTATTCCAAGACAAATTGCACCTGCTTGCCCAGTTAAACCGCCACCATTAACATTCACTTTAATATCAAACTTACTTTCTGAGTTTGTTAAAGCCAACGGTTGTTTAAGAATCAATTTTAATGTGTCAAGCGGAAAATATTCATTTACATCAACTTTATTTACAATTATATTTCCAGTTCCGTTTGGTACCAAAAACACACGCGCAATAGCCTGTTTTCTTCTGCCAGTTGCAGTAAAATGAGCTTTAATATTTTTCTTTGCTACTTTTTTTTCTTCCATTATTCCCTTGCTCCTTTTATAGTAGTGGGTTCAGGTTTTTGTGCTTCATGACTATGCTCTGCTCCCTTAAACACTTTTAATCTTGTTATCTGCTTTCTTCCAAGCGAATTTTTTTGAAGCATTCCTTTAACAGCTTGAGTTAGTGCTTTGGGTGAATTGTTTTGCATTAAAGTTTTATATTGAACTTCTTTTAAACCCCCAATATATCCAGTGTGCCAAATTAGTTTTTTCTGTTCAAGTTTATTTCCAGTTAAAACAATTTTATCTGAATTAATAACCACAACAAAATCACCGCAATCCACATGCGGAGTGTATATAACTTTATTTTTACCACTTAATATATTTGCTACAGTTGTTGCTAAACGACCTAGTGGCATATTGCTGGCATCGACCAAAAACCATTTTCTGGTTATCTCTTCCGATTTCGCCATAAATGTTTTCATATGTTTATCTCCTTTAAGAATAAATGCTTATAATAAGCATGTTTTTAAAAAAGAACTTTTGAAGTAAGGGCTAATTTCACAAAAAAAGTCTTTTTAAAAAGACCTTTACATTATATAAAACTTGGTATTAAAAGTCAAGTGCTTTTTTTAAAAAATCAAATAATAAGTAATTATATTGTTTGCTTATATTTATTAGCCCAATTTTTAAGTTCTTTTGCATGTGCCAAAGCAATTTCGGTTTTGAATTTATTCCCAGATAACTTAGCTATGATAGGATATAGCGTGCTTTCGTCTAAAATGTCAATTTTAGTTTGAGTTGAATTGGAATCTGAAACCTTGTAAACATAAAAGTAATTATCCCCCATTACCGTAACTTGTGGTAAATGCGTTATACATAAAATTTGAAACCTTTTAGATAGATAAGCAATACGTTCCGCTATTGCAGAGCCTATTTCCCCACTTATCCCAGAATCTATTTCATCGAAAACCAGAGTTTCGACTCCATCAGTTGAGGCTATAATATTTTTTAAAGCTAGCATAAATCTACTCATTTCTCCACCGGATATTGTTTTAACAATAGGCTTTAAAGTTTCGCCTAAGTTAGCTGAAAATAAGAATTCTACATTATCAATGCCATTATTTGTAAAGTTTTCTTCATTTTCAGATTTAGGTGTTGCAAAATCAATTTTCAATTTAGCATTTTTCATACCAATTAATGACAACTGCCCCATTATTTGACTTTCTAATTCAATGGCTAAATTTTTTCTTATATTTGATAACGCAATAGATTTTTCTCTTAATTTTAATGTTATATTATTTAATTCGGAATTTAGATGCTCTATTTCCTTATCTACATTTTGAAGTTTAGATTGTTCATTTTTTGAATTCTCTAAAAAATTTAAAACATCTTCAATTGTTTTTCCATATTTTCTCTTTATTTTTTTTAAACTATCTAACCTTTGGTCAAGTGCTTCAAGCTCAACTTCACTATAATTATAATTATTAAAATCCGATTTTAAACTATCAACGACATCTTGAATTTCATATAAAACAGAATTTAATCGTTCTTGATAGTTTTCGAACTTGTTATTAAAATTCGAAATATTTGTTAAGGCCCTTATTGCATCTTTTAAATAAATGGTAGCTGAATTTGAACTATCTAAATTTTCAAAAGCAACTTTTAAAGAAGAAACAATTTTTTCAGAATTTCTAATTTCATCTAATCTTGTCTCTATTTCTTCGAACTCCCCGACCTTTGGGTTTATATCTTCAATTTCAGCTATTTGATAATTTAATAAATCAAGCATTCTTTCCCGATTCTCGTTACTTCCACCTAAGTTAGTTATTTCGTTTTTTATATCTTTAAACTGATGCATTAAACCAGAAATTTGTTGCTTCAAGTCTTTTAATAATTCGGGTTTATAACTATCTAATATATCAATGTGATTGCTTGTTTTTAACAATACTTGATTTTCATGTTGGCCATAAAAATCAATCAGTTTTTCCGCAAGTTTCCTTAACATTGAAAGCGTTACAATGCTTCCGTTAATTTTGCATTCTGTTTTGCCTTCTGCATCAAGTTTACGGCTTAATATAATAATTTCCTCATCCGCCTGTCCCATATCTTCCAAAATTGATTTAACATTGTTATTATAATTATCAAAAACAGCTTCTACTCTCATTTCTTTTTCATTGGTTCTAATTTGATTTTTGTTAGATTTGCCGCCTAAAACAAAAGACAAGGCGTTGAAAATAATACTTTTTCCAGAGCCTGTTTCTCCTATAAAGACATTAAATCCTGAGTTGAAATTTAATATTAATTCTTTAACGATGGCAAAATTTTTAATTTTTATTTGTTTTATCATAAAACCAACCTATTTTTTTAAAAGTTTTTGAAATTTTTAGGATGCTATTTTATTTAATGTTTCAGTAGTTTTAAAAGCCTGTAAATCATTCGGCAAAATTATCATCACGGTGTCATCACCACAAACTGAGCCCATAATATTTTCTAAATTAAGTTTGTCAATAATACCGCAAACAGCGGTTGCCATTCCTTTGATTGTTTTTATAACGCAAAGATTTTGAGCATTCTTTACAGAAATTACCGCTTCTTTAAAAACTAATATGTACTTATTTGAAACTGCTTGATTTTCATTTTCAACAACAGCATATTTATATTTTCCTGAATCTGAACTTAAAATTTTAATTAACCTAAGCTCTTTTATATCTCTAGAAATGGTCGCCTGAGTAATATCGAAATTTAAATTTTTAAGTTCGTTAACCAGTTCATCTTGCGTTTCGATTTCTTTTATGGATATCAATTCAAGAATTTTAGATTGCCTTGTAGAACGCGCCATACAGTACTCCTTGAGTTTGTAAAAGCCTTTATTTATAAGGCTTTTATATGTTTTGTATAATTATAAATTGATAAGTATACAAAAATTATTTCCGTATTTTTATTATTATACATTGCGATTTATAATTATGCAAGCGAATTTTGAATATTTATACACACGATTTTTCATCATTATAAATTTAATTTAAAATTATACTTTTTAAATTTATAATTATAAATTGATATGCAAGAGTTTTTTTGCAAATTCATAGGAATAATTTTTACAAAAAAATAATCAGTTTGAAAAATGTGCCTTTCATACTTTTTCAGCTTTAAGATTTTTTAAAGTACACTACCCCCCCGCTTTTCTTTAAGAGAAATATTTATTAAAAACAATATCTAAATTTTAACTGAAAGTTTAAATTTAAAATTTATTTTATTTTTAAAAAATATTTTATTATGTATTTCCAAAAATTAATGTTAATATAAATATATTTTATTTTTTATTTTGTTCCTTTGAAAACAAACTTAAAAATTTTCCAATTATTAAAATTATTTTTATTGCATTGTTTGTTGCATATTGTTTTATAAGGGCTTTCCCGCCTATGGTTAGCCCAGCAATTATTGCCGAGATAAAAGCAGCAAGTAAAATTGCATAAGCAGACAACGAATTATCGGAAATTAGAAAACTCAAAATCGTGACACCTGCCGCACCGCTTAAAACCCCGCATACATCCCCAATGACATCTGCACAAAGCGAAGCTATCTTTGCAGCATTTTGCACCATAAAAAGCCCCTGCCTTGCCCCTCTAACTTTTTTTAATATCATAGACTTAAACGGTGCCTCATTACTTGCCACCACCGCAATACCTATCATATCAGTAATTACAGAAACAGAAATTAAAATTAAAACAATAATAACCGCCAATACCATTCCGGCTTCCGACATAAAATGTTCGCTTACAGTTCCAAATAACAAAGATAGTGCAACCGCAAGAAAAAAAACCTTAATCGGCCAACTCCAACAAGATTCTTTTTTTGTTTTTGGTCTTTTATTTCTTACAGAAGAAGACCTGTTTTCATTATTTTTTAGGTTATTCATTTTCGCTGTTATATGTATATGCGAAGAATTCTTAAATACAATGAAAATAATAAAATTTTGTCGAGCATTTATTAATAAATAGTATCTAATTAAATCAGTTTAATAAGTTTTAATAAAATTCAAATTTTATGTTTGTTAAAATAGCTCTATCATAAACAAATTTTAAATTAAATTATGTTTTAGAATTAAACTTCTATTCCATTTTTTCATTATTTGAATTTGATTTAAAAGATGACTCAATATTATCTTTAATCACAGTAATAACTCCTGTTGCCTTTTCGAGCTTCTTATTACACACGCCAATCAGTAAAGCACCTTGCTCATACAAATCAAGAGAGTCTTCCAACCCTAAATTTCCTTCCTCTAATTTTGAAATAACTTCATCCAGCTTTTTAGATGCTTGCTCAAAAGTATAATTTTCAAATTGTTTTTTTTGATTATTATTTAATTTTTTATCATTTAACTTTTTATCATTTAAATCTTTTTCTAAATTCATTTAATCTCTCCTTCTACCTTTCCGTCAAAGAAATTTATTTTTATTTTATCTCCACTTGAAAGCTGTTTTGAACTTACAATTGTACTTTCACCTTTTGATACTTTGGCATATCCTATTTTCAAAATATTGTTCGGATTGAGTTTTTCAAGTATGGTCATCTTTAATGTTACAAAATATTTATAACCATTTATTGCTTCTTTCATTTTGTTCAAGACTAAGCTTTGTTTAAATTGTAATTGGTTTTTGAGGTCGGAAAGGTTGTTTTTTATAATCGTATTTAATTTTAAACATTGACTTTTAAAAAGATTTTGACTGCTCTTTATATCAGCAACCGCCAATTCTGCCGCTACACTTGGTGTCGAGGCTCTGACATCCGCAACAAAATCTAAAATTGTAAAATCAGTTTCATGCCCTATTGCCGAAATAATAGGCTTTGCGCATTCAAATGCACTTCTTGCAATTACCTCCATATTAAAGACATTTAAATCTTCAAAAGAACCGCCACCCCTTGCAACTATTATAACATCCACATTATAATTAGAAAAAAATTCAATACCTTTTTTAATTTCAAACTCCGCACCGCTACCCTGCACTCTTGTCGGATATAAAACAATATTTATAGAGGGGTTTCTTCTTGTTGCAACATTTATAATATCTTCAATTACCGCCCCCGTTTCCGAAGTTACGACACCAATGCGGTTTATTTCTTTGGGCAAAGGCTTTTTTGCTCTAACATCAAACAAACCCTCAGCTTCTAAATTTTCTTTTAATTGCAAAAATTTGAGATATAAATCACCTTTACCATATGGCGTTAATTTATTAACATTGAAATCTAGCCGACCGCCCTTGGTGTAAAATTGAGGGCAACCTCGTGCTACTACAAAATCTCCGTTCCTAAAAGATTTATAAGCACTCTCATCGAAACATACACAATGAATTTGAGAAAATTCATCTTTTAAATCAAAAAAGGCTAAATTACCTGTTGGTGATTTAAGCCCAGAAATCTCCCCTTTAACCGATATATTATAAAGCAATTCTTCTGCTTCAAAAATTTGTTTAATATATGCATTTAACTGACTAACTGTAATTGTAAATTCTTCCATTAATATCCTTTATGATTGCTTAGTTAAATAAATTTTCAATACCCTTAATTTATTTTAGCTAAAACACCGTTTATAAACGAATTGCTTTTTTCTGTTGAATATTTTTTAGCCACTTCTAAAACTTCGTTGATAACAACCGCTTTCGGAGTTTTCAAATATAAGAACTCGGCAGTTGCAAGATATATTAAAGCCAAATCTATTTTATAAATTCTTTTAATTTCATAGCCCACAACAGCACTCTCGACGATATCGTGTATTGAATTTTTATTTTCAAAATAAGCATCTAAAATCTGATTAGAAAAGTCAATATCTTTTTGTCTCAAGTTTTCTTGACTGCATAAAAAATCAAATGCCTCAGCACTTCTATTTTCTTCGAACAAATTAATATATATTATATTAAATGCCACTATTCTCGATTGCATCCTCATACTCTTCTTCCTTACTAATTACAACATCTATAATATGCACATTGATTTTTGTTGTCTTAATCTCGACCATTGATAAAATATTATTTTTTATATTTTCCTGCACTTTAAAACAAATATCTGGAACATTTATATTACTGTAAACATCTATATAAACATCAATTTTGATTTTTCCGTTTATATCATATTTGATTTTAACGCCCGAAAAACTTTTGTTTTGCAAAAACCTAGTTAAAAAGCAATTTGATTTTTTACTCATGCCCGCTACTCCGCTAATTTCATTAGTTGCCAAACTAACAATTGAAAACAATATATTTCTGTTGCAGGTTAATTTGCCCTGGTCTTTATTTTGTTTTTCTTCCATATCAAACTCCTTTCTAAGAAAATACAATTAAGCTGATTTTATACTTTAATATTTTGTAATTTAATTATAACACAAGTTTTAAAAATTTAAAACTATTATTAAAAATTTGATTTAAAAAATATTATATTTTTAAAACATAATACACTATTCTACTTTTATTTTAAATAATATTTATTTTGGTTTAAAAAACCGGACCTTATAAAAGACCGGTTTTTATTTGTTATAAACTTTTAAGATTTTATTTTACAGGAATAATTTTAATATTAGCTAATTTATAATCTGTCTGTTCAGTTACAACCGCAACAACTCGTGCCACCTCGGTTTCCGTTAGTTTTTCTGACTTAATTATAACATTAATATAATTAGTTGAAGTTGTTACAATAACATCTGCAAAACCTAGCCCTTTAATTAGGTATTCTAAAGATAAGTCACTGTCCATCTCCCCTATTAATGCAAGTTGTTTTGTTTCTGCAAGGGCCTTTTTCTCACTTGTATAATTATTGCTCGCTATAATTGCCTCGTAATATGAAATTGCTTGATCCCTAATATTGTCTCTATCTTTTCTATAAGAATCAAAATAATTATAAGCTGTAACATTTGCACCCGCATCAATAACAGTATTGTTTAATGTAATATTTAAATAACCCGTAATGCCCAATAATAAAACCATAGCTGTTAAAATTATCACTTTTGTTCTTTTCTTTAACATAACACATCTCCTTTTTATAAATTATTTATTAATTCAAGCATTTATTCCTAAATTTTGAAAAATGTTTGTCAAAAAGATATATTTTATCAACTACTGTTTCCTATAAGAACTTCAATGTTTGATGATGACAATTTTAGTAGTGCTTCAATAGCTTTAATTATTTCTAATTTAACCCATACATTGCTCGCCCCTTGGGCAACAACAATTATCGAAGCAACACTTGGTAAAGTTGCTGTCTCTAATTCTGTTTCTTCTTCCACCATTATCATTACCGACACATTACCAGCTCCGTTTATTTTAGAGAGTATGTTTGCAAGCTTATCTTCAACTTCTGTTATATAAGCAGAAACAATTGTTGCATTTTCACCTGTTTTTGTTTTAACATTATCAGGAGCAGAAAAAGCTGATGAGAAATACACAAGTAAAATAATAAGCCCAAATAAAATAGCTAATATAATTTCTATATGCTTTATGCTTTTTAATTTTTTAAATAAATTTACAAAAACATTACTCATAAAAAACTATTTTACTCTCCTCAATAGAAACAAATCTAAAAATTATATCTTTTATGCTTGTCTTTATATTTATATGTGGGAATTTTTCATCTATTACAATTTGAGATAAATCCACAGAAACTTGTTCAATTTTTAGTTCATTTTGAAATATATCCGCACTAAAACCCACCTGAACATTATTTATTCCATTGGCTTTTAATGTTTTTTGAATGTCCTCCTCCGTCTTATCTAAAAGTTGTCTGTTAATACTAGCAATAAATTCATCTTGAACCACTATTGATTTTTCTTTAAAAAAGTCATCTAAAACCAGATTTTTATTTGATAAAAATGACACAATAGGCGAAATAATAACGATAACAATAACAAAGGCAAAAATGTTTTTTATAAATTTAGAAGTGCTACCGTTTGGCATAACCAAATCAACAACCACAGAGAGTACAATTACACCGACAATACTCAAAATCCAAATTGAAATTGCAGACATCTTAACCCCTTTTTTTATTTTTAATATTCTGTTTAATAGCATAGTTTAAAAATTAACGCTAGTACACATAATAATTCCCACAAATATAACATACATAAAAGATACTCCGATAATCATTACAATAGGCATAATGAACGATTTTGAAATTGAAGAAATAAAATTCGAAATTCTGTTATCAGATAACGGTTGCAATATTGCACCTGTAAGCTTCAAGCACAACATAAATATAACAAGTTGTAAAAGAGGAACTATTACACTTGCAAATAAGAGCAATAATCCCGAAGCACCAATTGCATTTTTAATTAACAAACAACTGGCTAAAATAACATTTAAACCTTCGCTTAAATATCCGCCCAGAATAGGAATATATGTACTAAGTGAATACCTTGCAGTTTTAAATGAGATTGAATCAACTGAACCCGCTGTTATTCCCTTTATGGCTAGAAAGCCCATAAAAATTGTAAAAACTATTCCTATAATCCATTTAAATAAGCTATTTAAAAAGCCAGACAACTTATCCAAACGAACCGAATTAGACAAATTAGAAACTATTGAAAAAACAAGTGAAAATATGAATATGGGCATTAATATATGAGTGAAAACAGCTGTAACAACAGCAGTCAACATAATAACAGCAGGCTGAAAAACCGCCACTGATACAACACCACCCATTGCTGTAAGCAAGGTTAGCATAATAGGAAAGACAATTTCCATTTGCGTTATTATTAAATTTAATGTGTTTGAAGTAAGAGTAATCATCTGCACGGCTGCCCCGCTAATAATAACTATAATTACTCCATAACAAACAAAATGAATAATATCCCCTATTGACTGCGAGTTTCCCTTGAAATCAGATAATAAACCCGCTAAAATAGCAACGGCAATAATGGAAGCAATCAATGGTAAAAATTTTAGTAATTCATTAAAGATGATATTAATAAGAGCCTCAAAAACATTTTGTGTGTTTTCGCTAAAATCACCTGAAACAATTAATTGAAGCTTGTCCATAATACCCGAAGCTCCGAACAATTCTTTTTGTTCATCGGATAAATTATTTAAAAAGGCTTCCAACTCAGTTAAATCCAATTCAGAGAGCTGTTTCCCTATTTTATCCTCCAACTCTTTTTCCAATTCATCCTGACTTTCAGTTGTAGATTGCTCTTGAATGTTTTCAGCATAAATGGAAATCCCGCTATTAAACAAAGGAACTAATGCTAAAAGAAAAGCTATTATTAAAAGAAAATAATTTTTTGATTTCAAGGCAAAATCTCCATTATGATTTCAATTATATTTATTAAAATAGGCAAAGACATTACAAGAATAATAATTTTTCCTGCGAATAAAACTTTATTTGCAAGGCTAGATGAACCTGAATCAGTGCAGATATTTGCTGTAAACTCTGTGAGATAACCAATGCCAATTATTTTTAAAATAATGCCAAACAAACCCGGGGATAAATTAGTTTTATCTACAAGTAATCTAAGCACATCAAAGACCTGGTTAATGTAATCAACCAGCATAAGCAAAATAACAATGCCACCTGCCAAAGTAACTAAATTTGCAAAATCAGGCTTGACCTGCTTTACAATGATAGTCGCAATGCAAGTAATAAGGGCTATGGCTAAAATTTTGATTATGTCCAAATCTGAAACTCCAATTTAAATTTGTTGTAGGTTTGTTATTAATATTTCATTGTGCATATAACTCAATTTGGTTTGTTCGTTTTTAATGGCTTCTACTTCTTTTGAGAACTCAAAAATCAAACATACCTTTTATAACATTAAATAAATCCATTATTAAATCTAACACCATAACAAGAACAATAATCAAACCTGCCAAAGTTGCCATTGTTGCAATTTCATCTTTGCCACTATGTTTTAGCACTTGACCCACAACAGCCGTTAGTATTCCGATAGCTGCTATTTTGAATATAATTTCAACTCCCATAGAACCCCCTTATTTAACTCCTAATCACAACCCAAAATTTATTTTTTTAACTACACATAATAACACTAAGTGTTGTGTAGCTATGTCGTTGCATAGCACTATATGTCGCTTTTTGCATAATACTCAAATAAAAATTAATGCAAATGCCAAGCCAATTATAATTCCTAATTTCATATATAACGGCACATATTTTTGAGCCTCTTGCTCGGCTTTTAAATAAAATTGTTTCAACTGCTCTTTCTGCCCTTCTAATTGCTTTATCTGATTTGATACATCTAGTTTCCCTAAACTTGAAAAAAACAAATTTAAAATATTTTTTTCTTCTTCATTTAGAATTTTGATATCTTTGAAAAGTATTTCATTTGTTGATTTCAAATCACTATTTAAGACTTCTATATAATTATTTATAACCTTCAACACTTCTTTATTGTTTGTAGTGAAATCTTGCATAATAGAAATCAACTTATTTTGTGAGAAATTTATTTCCAAACTTAATTTTTCAAATAATAATTCCAAGTTTCTAAAAAATTTTAATCTGTTGCTATAATACAAAGACAAGCCGTAACCAATGTAACCACAAATAAAAACTATTCCCAAAAGAATTATATATCTCATTTAACCTCCATAAATTTTCTCAAATTTTTCATTATATACTCCTTCTATCACCCCTGGTTTTTCGGTTTTCTTCAAAACAACATATCTATCAAAAATATTTTCTATTTTTGAAAAATTTTGTTTGCGTTTTAATTGATAAACAGAATCAGCATGTATTGTTGCAAGAATATTAACTCCGCAATTAGAAGCATATCGTACCGCTTCAAAATCGTTATCATCCCCCAACTCATCTGTTACAATTAAATGTGGGTTCATAGCCCTTATTCCTTGTAAAAATCCATTTTGTTTATCTGAAAAAGAAAGAACATCGCAAAACTTTCCAATTTGCAATTTATTTCCTTTGCCAGCAATTTCACCTCTTTCATCAATAATTAAAACATTATAGGCAAGATTTCTCACTGATAGTTGATACACGAAATCTCTTATGAAAGTTGTTTTACCTTGTCCAGGTGGTGAAATGATTAAAATATTTTTAAGACCTTTTTTTTCATAAAGAAAATCAAAAACCCTTAAACTACAATTTTTCACTTCGTGTGGAATTCTTATGTTAATGCTAGTAAAATTTGTAAGAGTTTTTATTTTAGAATTCTCTATAACAACAGTTCCGCAAATGCCTATTCTTTCTCCACCATCTAAAACTAAATAACCTTGTTTCAATTCTTCATTCACAGAATAGACTGAGAACTCACTCGCCTTGAAAATGATATCTTCAATCATGCGCTTAGACGCAATAATCCCCCTATCCGCAGAGCTTGTAAGCCCTGTTTCGCTAAGAAAATTAGCTTGTCCTTCAAATATAACAACAATAGGCTTTCCTTCTCTCAGCCTTATTTCATTAATTTTTAAAAAACCGACTTTAAAAGATAATAACTTAAAAATTTTCTCATCTAAAACTTTATTAAGCATAAAAAAACTCCACCATTTTAATGTATGATAGAGTTTATTTTTTTAAAACCTTATTATATGTCTTTATTATCTTTTTTGCTATAAATTTTTAAAATTTAACAGAGTTAAATTGTCATAATTTAGATTAATGTATGGATTGCATTAAATTCATTTTTAATTAAATGCTTGCCCTTAGAGTTTCTATTTTCATAATATATTTTATTCGTTGGTATTACAATTAATTCATTATCGCTTTCAACCACAATATCATTTGGTTCATTGTCATATCTAGCGTAAATGAGAGCATCTGAAGAATTTTTAAAACTCATTGTTTTAAAGCCCTTTCTATATCTTTGCATTATCTCATAATTATTTATCGGAACTTTTTTAGCATAGCCACTGTTTGCAACAATTGTAATCCCCCCACTATTTTCACATTGTCCAGCAAAAACAACATAATCATCATCACTAAGTTTAATGGATTTAAGCCCAGATAGCATTCTTTTTTGAACTGGGAAATCTTCTGTTTTAATTCTAATTGAATAAGCTTGCTCAGTTATTAAAATGATATCTCCCTCGTTCACATATTCAGCATTAATTACTTCATCATTCTCTTTAACTGACATTGTCTTGAAAAATTGTTTGTTTATAGCAAAATCTGCTAGCGGAATTTTTATAATTATACCTTGCTTTGTAAACATAATTATTTTCATTACTTTGCTACCTTGATTATTTCTATCTGTATTTAAATCATTATTGCTAATTGATAGAATTTTAACAGGTTGTTCATTGAATGCAATTTTGGTATCTAAATCCTGAATTTGTATACCTTTTTTGTTCACTCTTGTATTTGGTAAATCTACGGCATTCATTTTAATGCAATTACCTAAATTTGTAAAAATCAAAATAGTTGTATCGGTAAAGCAATTTAGCGAATTTAAAATAATATCATTTGTATTTTTAAAAGTGCCACTTCTTTTTATTTTAACCTTTTCATTTTTTAAAATTTGATTTTTGATTTTTTTGTCAGCTGTAATTGAAACAATGCACGGTTGTCTAAATATTTCGTTATCAAATTGAATTTTCTTTTCGGGTGATTTAGCTAAAAAAAGTGAGTCACTAATAGCGATTTCATTTTCAGTTAAAACCTGTGTTTTTCTATTGTTACCAAAACGCTTTTTAATTTCATTTAATTCAGAAATAATTAACTTATATTGCAAATTTTCAGAATTTAAGATTTCCTGTAAATTTTTTATCAAATCTTTCAAATCTTTATATTCTTGTTCTAATTTTAAAATTTCAAGATTAACAAGTCGAGCCAAGCGGATTTCTAAAATTGCCTGAGCTTGTAGTTCAGATAAATTTATTTTTTCCATTATATTTTGCTTTGCTTCGTTTATAGTTTTTGATTTTCTTATTAATGCAATAACTAAATCTAATTGATTCACGGCCGCCAAAAGCCCTTCTAAAATATGAGCCCTAGCCAAAGCATTTTTTAAATCGAATTCAGACCTTCTTACTATTATAGTTTTTTGATAATCCACATAGTATGAAATGATTTCATGTAAGCCCATCTGTTTAGGCTTTCCGCCAGCAATAGCAACCATATTAATATTAAATGATATTTCCATTTGAGTGTTTCTATAAAGAAAATTTAAAATAGAATTAACATCGCCATCTTTTTTCACCTTGATAACAGCCCGCATACCATTACGGTCAGACTCATCTAAAATTTCGCCTACATAATAAAGCTCTTCTTTTTTCGACTCTCTTAATTCTGCAATTTTTTGCAACAAGGTAGCTTTATTAACTTGATAAGGCAATTCAGTTATGACTATATTTTTCTTATCACCATTTTTTTCAATATTTACTTTTGCTCGTAATATAATTTTTCCTTTTCCATTTGTATATGCTTGTTTTAATCCATCACCAACAATCATCAATGAACCAGTCGGAAAATCTGGCCCAGGAATATATTTCATAAGTTCGGAAATTGTTATTTTAGGATTTTTAATATAAGCACAAACTCCGTCAATTACCTCACTTAAATTATGTGGAGGAATATTTGTTGCAACCCCCACTGCAATTCCCGTTGAGCCATTCACTAATAAATTAGGAAAACGCCCAGGTAACATATCAGGCTCTTTAAGTGTGTCATCAAAATTTAAACTCCAAGAAACAGTATTTTTATGCAAATCTCTCAGGAGTTCCAAAGATAGCATTGTTAATTTAGCTTCTGTATATCTCATAGCAGCTGCGCTATCGCCATCAACTGAACCAAAGTTTCCGTGCCCATCAACTAAAGGTTCACGCAGACTATAATTTTGAGCCATTCTAACCATAGCATCATAAACAGAGGAATCTCCGTGCGGATGATATTTACCCATACAATCACCCACAATTCGTGCTGATTTACGATATTGTTTTTCAGGGACTAAGCCCAATTCAAGCATTGAATACAAAATTCTTCTTTGAACAGGTTTCAACCCGTCTTCAACTCGTGGCAAAGCTCTGTCCATAACAACATATTCTGTATATGGAATCATTGAATTATGAATAACTTCACTTAAAGTTCTATCGTAAACTTCACCTTCTATTTGTTCTTTATTAATTTTATTTTTTCCCACTCTCAGCTCCTGTATAATGTAACTTAGAAATTATTTTCAAATTTAACCGCTTCTACTCTCTATTCTAGAAAATTTAATTTAAATCTTTTATAAAATTTCTTTTAAAAAATTATCTTCTTTATAGAATTTTGCGAATTTTGCAATATATTCTTTCCTGGCATTTATATCATCACCCATTAAAGTGGTAATAATTTTTTCGGCATCTTCTGCATCTTGAATTTTAACCCTTATAAGATTTCTTTTTTCAGGATCCATTGTTGTATCCCATAATTGTTCAGGATTCATTTCACCTAAACCTTTATATCTTTGAATTTGATATCCTTTTCCAATTCTTTTTACTGCTTCTTTAAGTTCATCATCACTATAAACATATTCTTCTTTATTTTGTTTATAAACTTTATAAAGTGGAGGCAATCCAATATAAATATGCCCCTCTTTAATTAAATCACACATATATCGGTAAAAGAAAGTTAGTAAAATCGCTCGAATATGCGCTCCGTCCTGATCAGCATCAGAAAGAATAATAATTTTGTCATACCTTAAATTATTAATATTGAAATCACCGCCAATTCCTGTTTCAATTGCACTAATTATTGTTTTTATTTCATCATTAGCAAGCACTTGGTCAATTTTTTTCTTTTCGGCATTTAATGGCTTACCTTTCAATGGCAAAATGGCCTGAAATTTTCTATCCCTGCCTTGCTTTGCACTACCACCAGCACTGTCCCCTTCCACAATAAACAATTCAGAATTATCCGCTTTGCGATTTGAACAACTTGCTAATTTACCAACTAAACTATAACTAACAATAGAGTTCTTAGCTCTTGTTAAATCTTTTACTCTTTTTGCGGCCTCTCTAACCTTTGCGGCACTTTTCGCCTTGTTGATAATTTCTTCACCAATTTTCAAATTGTTATTACCTGAAAAAAATCTATTTAATTCCCCGATAACCAATTTTTCAACAATATTTCTTATTTCAGGATTACCAAGTTTTGTTTTAGTCTGACCTTCAAATTGTAAATTGTTTGCTTTAATTGATAAAATTGCAGAAAAGCCTTCTTTGTAATCATCAGCGACAAAATTACTTTCCTTTTCTTTTATTAATTTATGCTTTCTAGCATATTCGTTCATAAACTTAATGAATCCGTTTTTGAAGCCATTATTATGCGTTCCACCCTCATTTGTTGGAATGTTATTAGCATAAGACAAAATATTTTCCGTATAGTTGTTTATATGCAGGATTGCAATCTCCATTTCAAAACCATCGCTCTCCGCTTTTAATTCAATAGGTTTATTATAAAGTTTGGTTTTTCCTTCATTAATATATAGAATGAAATCTGACAAACCGCCATGATAACAATAATCATATGTTTTTGAATGAATTTTATCTTTTAATTTTAATGAGATGCCTCTATTTAAAAAAGCCAGCTCTTTTAATCTTTCATTAATTAAATCAACATCAAAGTTTAAATTTTTAAAAACTCTTTCATCTGGTTTGAATTGTATCAAAGTGCCCGAAGTTCTAGATTCTCCTAACTCTTTTAATGGACTTACTGGAACACCACACTTTATTTTTTTTCTATTATTCGCAATGCTTTTAAATTCCATATAATATTTTTTGCCATCACGATTAACGGTAACATTTAGCCATTCTGATAATGCATTCGTAACAGCCGCACCAACTCCATGCAATCCCCCCGAATAACCATAACTATTATTATTAAACTTTCCGCCAGCATGCAGTTGTGTAAAAACAACTTCCACACCAGATTTTTTTTGCGTTGGATGCATATCAACTGGAATTCCACGACCATTATCTTCAATGCTAATTGACCCGTCTTTTTCCAATGTTATAATAATTCTATTACCAAAGCCATTGGAAACTTCATCAATAGCATTATCCACAATCTCCCATAAAATATGATGAAGCCCCTTAATTCCAGTTGTGCCAATATACATTCCGGGGCGTAAGCGAACCGCATCCAACCCTTCTAGTACCAAAATATCCTTAGACTCATATTTACTCATAAACTTATTCTTCTCCTGCAAAATTAAATTAGTGTAATTAAAAATTTAGAATAGCATTAATTTAAAAAATTATTTATAGCATTAAAAATTGTTTCTTTGCTTTTTAAATTTTCATTAAAATTCCTAACTGAAAATGGAATTATATCTTGTAGCCCTACAGCTAAGGAATTAGCAAGTATTTGGCAATAGTTTTTTACTTTACTTTTGGCAATTTTGTCACATTTAGTAGCTATTATCTTGAATGATTTATTATGATAAAATAAATATTTTTGCATAATCAAATCCAATTCAGACGGCTTGTGTCTAATGTCTATAAGTAAAAAAACTAACTTTAAATTTTTAGACAAACTTAAATAGTCTTCCAAAAAAACTGACCAATTCTGTTGATGCGATTTCCCTGTTTTAGAATAACCGTAGCCCGGCAAATCAACAAAATAAAATCTGTTATTTATAAGAAAATAATTTATCATTTTAGTAAGACCTGGCGTTGAGGATGTTCTGGCAAGTTTTTTAGAATTTGTTAAAGAATTTATTAAACTACTTTTGCCGACATTACTTTTTCCCACAAAAGCAAATTCAGGCAAATCTGACAAAAACTGATTTTTTGAAGTTGCACTGGTTTTATAAACTGCTGAAACAATATTTAAATTATTCATATAAAAATTATAACAAACAAAGTAGCTTTTTTCAACTATTTTAAACAAATATGACATCACTTACAAAGCTTATTATGCATAATAACTATTTTTTAAATAATCAAAAAAAAATAAGCCCGAATAATAGACTCATTTTTTTAATTCTAATTAATGTTAAATTAACAATTATAGATTAATATAATTTTATTTTACTCTTTCAATATATGTACCATCTCTAGTATCAACTTTAATTTTATCTCCCTGATTTACGAAAAGTGGGACATTAATTTTAAACCCTGTTTCCAAAGTTGCTGGCTTAAAGCTTGCCTTAGCCGTATCTCCTTGAAGCCCTAAATCACATTTTGTTATTGTCAACTCAACAAATAAAGGTGGCTCTACAGAAATTGGATTGTTTTTATAAAATTGAATATTAGCCATCATATTTTCAGTTATGAAATTTAAAACATATTCAACTTGCGACTTATTTAAGGGTATTTGTTCATAAGTTTCCAAATCCATAAAATAATATAAATTATCGTCATTATATAAATATTGCATTTCTTTTTTTTCAATTTCAGCAATATTAAATTTTTCAGTAGGACTAAATGTTTTTTCTAAAGTTTGACCTGTCATTATATTTTTAAGTTTTGTTCTAACAAATGGTGAACCTCTACCTGGCTGAACGTGTAAAAAATCAACAACCAAATAAACCGACCCTTCCATTTCAAAAGTATGCCCTTTTCTAAAACTTCCCGCCGCTAACATAGTAATTCCCCCTTTAAATTTCCCGTTCTCTGTTTAATAATTATTGCCTTTAATCATAACATTTTCTTTGTGTTTTGTAAAGTTTTTTTACAATCATTATAAATTTTTTGGTATGTTAAAGCATCTTCCGCCATATAATCTTTTGATTCGCAAATTATTGTCGGAGTTAAGTTATATTCACAAATTAGTTCCGATAAAGGCTCAAAATCAGGTCCATAAGATGTATCATTATAATTTAAATGCCGAACTTCGCCTTTTTCACTGTATTGAATTTTTGAAAAATGAATATGGCTGTTTTTTGTTCTGAATTCCCCCAATTTTTCAAATGAATACTCAAAAATTTTCTTATAATCCTCTTTACTTTTTAAACCGCCCGCCATTACACTATTTATATGTCCAAAATCAAAGGTTGGCATTAAAATTTTATCTTTTGTACATAAATCTATAACTTCTTTATATGTTCCAATTTGCGAGTGCTTTCCCATTGTTTCAGGACATAAATAAAAACTTTGCATACCTCTTG
>JAQVYC010000001.1:63854-80164 GCA_028708805.1 Clostridia bacterium
CCAAAATCAAAGGTTGGCATTAAAATTTTATCTTTTGTACATAAATCTATAACTTCTTTATATGTTCCAATTTGCGAGTGCTTTCCCATTGTTTCAGGACATAAATAAAAACTTTGCATACCTCTTGCATATATTCTTTCAAGACAATCATCTAGTCTATTATTAACTAATAGCAATGCTTCTTCTCTTTTCAAATTACCTTGTGAAGCTAAATGAAACACTAGCTTTGTACCTTTCATTGCTTTTACATATTCAAAACCACGCATTATATATGAAAAAGACTTTTCAATCATTAGGTCATCTAAGTTGGCAAAATTAATGTAATATGGAGCATGGATGCTTATTGCGATATCATATTTTTCAGCTTCCTTTCCAAATCTTTCAGCAGTTTCCATAGACATTCTATATCCTCTGCCAAAAGAATATTCATAAGCTTGTAGCCCAACTTCTTTCAACCATTTAGGAGCATCGATGCTAGTTTTATTTCCAGCATTATAGAATATTTGACTATTTCCAGAAGGACCAAATTTTACCACTTCTACCTCATTTTACCGCATTTAGCTTGTATTATGCATTAAAGAATACAATATATTGATTTTATTTATTTAGTTATTATTAAACTTTGAAGATTATTACTTATATATTTATAAATATTTTCCTTGACTTCACCAATGTCACCTATCATTTCCTGTAAGCCGGAAGCCTGCTTATGCCCCCCACCGCCAAATTGCTTTGCAACAATTGAAATATCATATTTATTATTACTACGCAAACTTGCACTTATTTTATTTTTGCTTTTTTCATTTAGAACAATAAAAATATCTATATTCTCTATATCTGTTAAATAGCCAATTAAATCCGCTGACGAAACAGGGCTAATTTTTTCAATTTTATAATCTTTTAAACTCAAAGTTGAGAATAAGATATTTCCTCTAAAATCAAGGTTGCTAAATAAAATTTTTATTCCTTTTGCTAATTCTTTTGTTATTTTATTCATTAAAATTGTATTAATAAAATTAATATCAGCATTGTTTTTTGCTAATTCATAAGCCATTTTAAAGGTTTTTGCATTTGTATTACTATATAAAAACCTTCCAGTATCCCCTACAATTCCAGTATAAATACAGTTGGCAATTTGCTTTGTGATTTTTATCTCCATAGTAAAAAATAAATCATATAATATTTCAGTTGTGGCACATGCATTATCAACAACAAATTCGTAGCCAGCTTCCATTTTACGCATCGGATGATGGTCTATGCACACAGAATTTTTAAATTTAACATATGGCTCTTTAAGTTTTCCCAAAAGTTTTGTATTAGCAATATCTAACGCAATTATTAAGTCGTTATCTTTTAAATTTGTGCCATTATAATATACATCATTTATCACAGGTTCTAAATAGTCAAAAATTTTAGGCAAAGGCTCTTCAAAAAACACAGAAACTTTTTTATTTAATTGCTTTAACGCAAAATACAATGCCCAAACCGAACCAATTGCATCAGGGTCTGGTTTTGTATGTGTTATTAAAGCAATTTTATTTGCTGAATTAATCATCTCTATGATATGTCTCATAGTCTCCCCTTGCGTCTAGCATTAATTATTTTTTGTTTCATTTAAATCATTTAATATTTTATCAACCTGTTCAGCATAATAATAACCGTCATCTAGAAAAAAAACAAGTTCAGGTATTGCTCTTAGTTCTAGGCTATCCGCCAACATATGCTTTATAAATCCCGCTGATTTATTTAAAAGTTTAATAGTTTGATTTCTTCTATTTTTATCTGCATTGAACACACTTACAAAAGCTTTACAATGAGTGAAATCTGGGCTAACATTCACTTTTGTAATACTCATAACATCAGTAAACCTCGGGTCTTTTAGATGATATAAGATAATTTCACTTAATTTTTTTTGAATTTCAGAATTAGCTCTTACTGTTTTATTATTCATCAAACCTCCAAATTTCAAAATTCCAATTTGTTATTTCCTTACAATTTCAATATTTTCATAACATTCAATTATGTCGCCTTCTTTAACATTGTCCACATCTTTTAATTTTATGCCACATTCAAAGCCGTAACTAACTTCACTTTTATCATCTTTTACTATTTTTAAAGCAGTTATTTCAACATCTTCTATAATCTCGCCATCTCTAATAAGTCGAGCCATCGCACCTCTTATGATTTTTCCATCAGTAACATAAGAACCTGCAATTAATCCGCTTGTTGACAACTTAAACACTTTTCTTACTTCAGCATGACCTGATGTTCTTTGTTCGTATTTCTTTGAAAGCATTCCTGTTATTGCCTTAGTTATATCATCTACAACTTCATAAATTATTTTATATGGTCTTATTTCAATACCAAGATTATCTGCCATACTTTGAATTTTCGATTGAATTTTTAAATTAAAATTAACAATTAAAGCATTTGAAGTTTTTGCCAACACCAAATCTGATTCGGTAATAGGCCCAACACCGCTGTGAATACAAGCAACTTTAACTTCTTCATTTGCTATGGCCGTTAAAGACTGCTTTAATGCTTCAACAGAACCTTGAACATCAGCTTTAATGATAATGTTAAGTACTTTCAATTTACTTTCTTGAACTTTGCTCATAAAATTATCTAATGTTACACCAGTTGTAGTTAATGCCCTTTCTTCTTTTATTTTTGTCTTTCTTTCATCAATAATTTGCTTTGATAATTTTTCAGACACGGCAAAAACTTGGTCGCCAGAATCAGGAACTTCATTAAACCCTAAAACCGCAACTGGGGTTGAAGGCAAAGCCTCTTTAACTGACTTGCCGTTTTCATCATACATTGCCTTTACATTTCCAAAAGTTATTCCAGACATAATAGTGTTGCCAACTCTAAGTGTTCCATTTTGAACCAAAACAGTTGCAACTGGACCTTTATTTTTATCCAAAGTGGCTTCGATAACCGTTCCAACTGCCATTTTATCAGGATTCGCTTTAAGTCCCTGCATTTCAGCAACAAGTAGAATCATATTAATCAATTCAGGTATGCCAACTCCTGTCTTAGCTGAAACAGGAACAATAACTGCATCACCACCCCATTCTTCTGGTAAAACTCCATTGGCAGCAAGCTGGGTTTTTATTCTTTCTGGATTAGCATCATTTGAATCCATTTTATTAATTGCTACAATCATTGGAACTTCTGCTGCTTTTATATGGTTAATTGCTTCTATTGTTTGGGGCATAACTCCATCATCAGCAGCTACAACAAGTATCGCCAAATCAGTTATTTTTGCACCACGAGAACGCATTGAAGTGAAAGCCGCATGCCCCGGAGTGTCAATAAATGTAATTTTTCCGTTCTTACTTGAAACTGAATATGCTCCTATTCGCTGAGTAATACCACCGGCTTCATCATTTGCAACATTTGCTTTTCTAATAACATCTAATAGTGAAGTTTTACCATGGTCGACATGTCCCATAACGGTAACAACAGGAGGCCTTGGTTTTGCTCCTTCTTCATCTTCTTCCAGTTTGGAAACATCTAAAAGTTTTTCTTCATAAGTTTTTTCTATTTTTTGTTCTAAAACAACGCCTAACTCGCTAGACACTAGCTCTGCCGTTGCATAATCAATACTACTGTTTATTGTTGCCATAACACCTAATATCATAAGCTTTTTCATAATATCAGGAACTGGTTTTCCTATTTTTTCAGACAGATTTTTAAGTGAAATATTTTCAGTTGTCATAATTGCTTTTTCAACGGAAGGAGCTACAAAAACATTCTCTTTTTTCTTAGGTCTGTTTATTTTTCTTGATACTCTTCTTTCTTCAACTTCTAAATTTGCATCAAGAAAACATCTTCTTGAAGTTTGCCTTTTATTAGGCTGATTTGAAGTTTTATAATTATCATTATATTTATTATAATGCGACTTGTTTTTCGCTCCAAAACTTCGCTCTTTTTCAATAATTAAATTAGGTTGGCCAAAATCTTTAAAATTATTAACTCTCGTTGAAGCAAAAGCAGGCTTGTTTTGATTTTGCTGTCTTGAATCATATCCTTTATCTCCAAACTTTTTATAGTTTGTATTTGGAAAGGTGCGTTTTTCATAAGTGTTTGAATATGGTTTTGAAGCACCGTAGTTTCTTTGATATCCACCTTGAAAGTTCTTTTGAAATCCTTCTTTGCCCTTTTGATAACTTTTTTGAAATCCAGTATTTTGATTTTGAAATCTATCACCAGATTTAAATCTATCTTGATTAAATTCCTTTTTATAAGGTTGATTTTGTTTTGAAACATCAAAGGTTCGTTTTCTATCATATTGTTTTTCTTTTTGTTCGCCAGTATCCGCTTTTTGAATTTTAATTTCATTTTGTTGAGGTTGAGTTTCATTAGATACAGCAATTGATTGACTTTTGCCTGTTATTGCGTTATCTTCTCTAACATCTGAACTTGAAGCCAAATGTGAAGCCGACTCATCATCCAAGCTTTTAGTTTTATTAGAATCTGAAAAAATAGTTTCCTCTACTTTAATTTTTTCTTTTTCCAACTTTTCAGAAGAAATTCTGTTTTGTTCCTCTTTTTCGAAATTAATTTCTTTTATTCTAACATTTAAAGATTTAATAAAAGAATCCACTTGAATTTTATTTTCTCTTAAGTCTCTTAAAAGAGATAAAATATCACCATTAACCTGCAATGAATGGATTGTTCTCAAATTATTTAATACATTTTTTTTATGTTCAGTTTTAGTCAAGTGTATCGTATTCTCCTTTTAACTTTTGGTATATTTCATTAGAAATTTCACATTTGAAATTTTTATTTAATATATGCTTTTTCTCTAGTTTCAATAAACATTCTTTGTCTTTGCAAACATAAGCCCCTCTTCCCTCTGCCTTAAATGATTTATCTATAAAAATTTTATCATCTTTATTTTTCACAATTCTAATTAAATTTTCTTTTGGCATTCGTTTACGACATACAAGGCACATTCTAACTGGAATTTTTTTTGTTTCCATTTTTTACTAATCCTTAATGTTTTTAATTTTGCTTTTAACTTATTAAAGTTTTAGTTTTTAAACTTTCGTATATATCATTTTAAGTTATATCTTCAAAATTAGTGAAATCATCAACATTATCCTTTAATTCAGTTAACTCATATTCTTCCAACTCTTGTAAGTTTAGATTTTTATCTGCTTTCATAACATCGGTTTCAGATTTAATATCTATTTTCCAGCCAGTAAGCCTTGAAGCAAGCCTAACATTTTGACCACTTTTGCCAATAGCCAAAGACAACTGATCATCTGGCACAACAACTCTAGAAGCTTTCAAGCTTTCATTGGTTTCCACACTTAAAATTTTAGCAGGACTCAATGCTCTTGCAATGTATTCTAACATATCATCAGTATATACAACCAAGTCAATTTTTTCTCCATTAAGTTCACCAATAATTGTATTAATTCTAACCCCTCGGTTACCTACGCAAGCTCCTAAGGGGTCTAAATTTGATTTTTCTGTATATATTGCCACCTTTGCTCTGATGCCTGGATCTCTCGCTATGTTTTTAATTATAATCTCACCGTTTTGAACTTCTGGAATTTCTAATTCAAACAACTTTCTAACAAAGCCCATATTACTTCTTGACACTTGTATTTGCGGACCCTTAAAACTATCTTTAATTTTTTTAACATATACTTTTATACGGTCTCCGACTTTAAATCTTTCGCCGGGAATCTGATCAGACTGTAATAACACACCTTCTGTATGTGAGCCTGCAATAGAAACAAAAATTGTACCGTTATCAATTCTTTTAACAACGGTTGTGAGCAATTCATCTTCTTTTTCAGCAAGTTCACTAACTGCAATTTGTCTTTCAATTTCTTTTAGTTTTTGCATAACAACCTGCTGAGCAGTTTGAGCGGCTATTCTGCCAAAATTTTTTGTTGTTTCCTCTTTTACTATTGTGTCACCAATTTTATAAGATTTATTTATTTCTAATGCCTCTTCCAAAGAAATTTGCTTGTCGGGATCTTCAACCTCTTCTACGACAGTCTTATAACTATATATTTTTATGGTATTTTTTTCTGGAATTAACTTAACCATTGCCGATTTTGCTTGACCATACATTTTCTTATAAGCAGAAGTCAAAGCTGTTTCCAAAGTTTCTATAAACTGCTCTTTATTAATTTTCTTTTCTGTTTCAAGCTCATCTAATGCCTGAAAAAAATCCTTATTAACCATTAAAATTCTCCTAATTGAAAATATTGTATTTCATTAAATGTTTGATTATTTTTTCTTTTAAAATATCTTCCTTTATGAACACGAGTGGACCCGAACGGTCCACTCGATTACAAGTTATTATACGCATAATAACATAAATTTATTGAAAAATCAACTAATTTATAAATTATTATTAAATCTTATTTCATTAGCGGAAATAATATAACATCCCGAACAGATGGCTGATTATATAAAATTGTCATAAAACGGTCAATGCCAAAACCTAGCCCACTAATTGGAGGCATTCCATGTTCAACCGCTAAAACAAAATCATCATCGAATTCCATTGCTTCATCATCTCCAGCAAGTTTTGCTTTTGCCTGCTCTTCCAATGCCTGCCTTTGAATAATTGGATTAATAAGCTCTGAATAGGCATTGCAAATTTCACTTCCTGCTACTACAACTTGAAATTTATCTATAACTCGGCTGTCATCATCTCTTCTTCTTGCAAGAGGGCTAAGGCATGTCGGATAATTATACAATATAGTTGGTTGAATTAAGTTCGGTCTGATTTTTCTCTTGTAAATCAAATCTATAATTCCACCCACTGTTTTGATACCGTTAAACTCTTTAATGTCTATGATATTTGTTTTTTCTACAACTTTAATCATATCTTCAATATTTTCATATTCCAAAATATCAAAACCCAAGATTTTGTTTAGTTCATCAACATAATTTATTTTTTTCCACTCACCGCCAAAATCCAGTTCTATACCTTGATATTCAATTTTAGTTGTACCTTTTATTTCCATTAAAATTGAAGTTAAAAACTCATGAAAAAATTTAATATTATTCTCGAAATTCCAATAAGAAGCATACCATTCCACCATTGTAAATTCTTGCAAATGTTGCGTGTCCATACCTTCGTTTCTAAAATTTTTAGCAACTTCATAAACTCTATCAAATCCGCCTGCAATAACTTGTTTCAAATAAGTTTCAGGAGCTATTCTTAAATTACACATTTTATCTAATGCATTGTGTTTTGTATAGAAAGGTTTTGCACTTGCACCAGAAACATAACTTTGAAGAATTGGTGTTTCAACTTCAATAAAGTCATTATCATTTAAGATTTTTCTAACCAATGTTACGAACTTCGACCTTCCCAGCATTATTGTTGCAACATTTTTATTGCTAATCAAATCTAAATACCTTTGGCGATATCTAGCCTCTATGTCGGTAAGTCCATGAAATTTTTCTGGCAAAGGTCTTAAAGCTTTAGAAAGTAGTGTTATTTTATCTGCTCTAACAGTTAACTCGCCTGTTTTAGTTGTATAAATTTCGCCTTCAATTCCAATAAAATCACCGATATCAATCATCTTTTTATAGAAAGAATATGCCTCTTCTTTTAATTCGTTAACGCCAACACTAACCTGAATTGAAGCTTCAATATCCTGAATTTTTAAAAAGCCAAACTTTCCCATAACTCTTTTAAAAACTATTCTGCCAGGAACTTTTAATTTAGTCCCTTCTTTCAAACTTATAGCTTCTATAATTTTATGGGTCCTCTCAAATTTTTCTTTATACGGATTATTATTATTTTCTATTAACTCATTTATTTTTTGTCTTCTTATATCCACTTCGCTGGACAATTCTTGTGTTTTGTTTTCCATACATTCTCCTAATGCTAATGATGCACTCTATGCACGCAATTTAACACAAAGCAAAAAAAAAGTCAATTAAAAACTAAAAGAGATGCTTGCTCACTGTTTTACTGTTTATTTAATTTAATTTTGAAGTTTGCTTTTATAATATATCATAGCATTATTAACTTTTGCTATATAAAAATTTGTTTGTTTAAACGGTGTGGTTACCAATATTTTGCCATTTACAGAATATTCTCTATTACTAAGCCATTCTACAACATTGCCCTCTCCGGCATTATAAGCCGCTAAAACTACATTTATCTCTTGAAACTTTTCTATTAAATAAGAGAGATAAAAGGCTCCTATATTTAAATTGTATAGCGGATTGAAAAGCAAATTTTGGTTATATGGAATATCCATCATTTCACATAGCCAAGAAGCGGTGCTTGGCATTAACTGCATTAGCCCCACTGCTCCTTTATTTGAAACTGAATATTGTTTAAATCCACTTTCAGAAAATATAACTCCAGCAATTAGTTCAGGCTCAACATTATATTTTGCCGATACAAACAAAATTTCATTTTCATATTTAAGTGGATATTTATTTGTTAAAATTAAAGCAATAGAGATACCAATTATAAAAATAAGGATAAAACTAATTATAAAAATTATCAGTTTTCGTTTAATAATTATTGTTCTCATAATATTATTTTATGCAATTTTGTTTATCTTATAATCAAAATATTAACGAACTTTTTTAATATTAAATATAAAGGAAATACTTGAATCGACAATAATTTTAAATTGTGCTTGACCTGATTATAACAATAAAGTACAATGTAATTTAGTTGGAATTAAAAGTTTTTTAATTTAATTAATATGTTCTATTTGAATTCAGATTTAATTTGTGGAGGTTTTATGACTTTTTTAGCACATAGCAGAATAAATATTAATTTATTTGGTTTTGATATAAGTGTGTATGGTTTAATTCTGGGACTTGCAATTGTAGTTGCCATTTTTGTTGCTGTATGGCTTGGAAAAAAACGAGGAATTACTTTTAATGATATTTTAACCGTTGCTATATACGCTATACCGTTGGCAATTATAGGTGCCAGATTATATTATGTTATTTTCTTTGACCATGGTTATACATTTGCGGAAATTTGGGAAATATGGAATGGCGGACTTGCCATTTTAGGTGGTGTTATTGGAGGCACTCTCGGTGTCGCTCTTTACTGTTTAATACATAAAAAGAATTTTCTAAAACTAACTGATATAATTGTTCCCGCCTTGATTTTGGGGCAAGCAATCGGTAGAATAGGTTGTTATTTCGGGGGCTGTTGCTATGGTATTCAAACAATCGACCCAGCATTAACATGGTTTCCTATGAGCGTCCAAATTGACGGTGCTTGGCATTTGTCAACATTCTTTTACGAAAGCATTTGGTGCTTTTTAGGCTTTGCTCTTATGTTATTCTTGTTCAAAAAGCTAAACAAAACAGGCGCTCTCACATCTTCTTATTTAATAATTTATGGAATTGGTCGCATGATAATTGAAACTTGGAGAGGCGATAGTTTGTATTTAGGTATTTTTAAAGTTTCTCAATTGTTATCAGGAATTATGATAATTTTAGGTATAATTGGCTTCATTATTATTTACACTATTGATAAAAAGAAAAAGGCAAAAGTGTTAGATAAAAATGAAACCGACATTAATACTTAGATTTTATTCTCTGTTTGGGGCTTTAATATATGCTCTACTTTTATCATATTATTTTTTGGTAACAGGTTCGCTTTTACCTCTGTGGTTCTCTTTTGCATGTTTTATAATGTCGCTTTACTGTCTTTTAAGAAGTTCATTCTTCCACTTGGATTCTGCTTTATGGATTGGAATGTTTTTATTGCTCATTTCCATTTTTGGACTATTTAGATTTATAGAGCCTATTGATACCCCTAAATATATAGCATTATACTTTTTTGCTGGGGCTATTTCTTCTGTTTCGGTGGCTGTTTTTTTTAAAAATTTTTTGTTTATTAGAATTTCTTTAATTTTAACACTTGAAGTCGCATTGATTTTGTTATATAGTATTAATATATTTAATATTGGGATATTTGTATTCCTAAATAGTTCATATTTGATAATTTTATTAATTGGCATTACAATCCATTTAAAAAACAATATGAAATCAATTGAAAAATAAATAGGAGAGAGCTAATGTTTTCGATAGAAAAAAATGGATACAGTAAAAACGATGTGAATAATGCTATAACTATCTTAAAGACTGAAATTGCAAAGCTTTCAAAAACATGTAAAGAAAAAGAAGTAATAAACATCAAGCTTGCCTCGGCCGTAGATAAAGCAAAACAAATTCAATATTCTTCAAAAAACTTATCTGATTTAAAACTACAAAAGTATATGGTTTTATATAAAGGTTTTGAAAAAGATTTGAATAATTTATTAAGTTTTTCCCAATTTGATAATGCGAATTTAATCAAGAACTTATTCAATAAATTTACTCAAAATATAAAAAGTGTTTTATTTGATGACTCTACTAGTTCTATAAATGACCTTGTACATACTGAAAATGATTCTATAAGATTACTTTTAAATAAAATGAGTAATTATGCTAAAATTTACAATGAAAACAATGACATTAAAATAGATAAAATCAAACGCAAAGAAAAAGATTCAATCGAAAATTATGAAAATGAAAGAAGAATTTCCGAACGACCAAGCCAGATTAAACCAATCTCTAACATAAAAATAGAAAACAATGAAAATTATGAAACAATCGCAGATAAGTTTTTAGAGAGTAACGAAGAAACACAGACTAGTGTTTATGCTAAAAAATTAGCAAAAACCAAAAGAGATAACTACCCTGCCCCTAACGAAAGCGGCTTTAATTTAAGAGAAGCTGTGAATCCAACAGAAGATTTAAATACAATTATGAAATCATTCGATTTTAATTAGTAAATTTATATATGATTAACTATATATTGTTTTAGATAAATTAAATATAGGAAACAAAAGGATGAAAAAATGAAAAGAACAGAATTACTAGCTCCTGCGGGAACTCTAAGCAAGGCAAAAATTGCTTTCTATTATGGTGCTGATGCTATTTATTTCGCTGGAAAGAAATTTGGATTAAGGGCTTTTGCTCAAAATTTTGATGATAATGAAATGAGCGAAGCAATTGAATATGCACATAAATTGGGAAAGAAGGTTTACATAACTGTTAATATTTTGGCTCATGAAGATGATTTTAACGGCCTACCTGAATATATCTTAAAACTTCAAGAACTAAAAGCTGATGCTATAATTGTTTCTGACTTAGGTATAATTTCAATGATAAGAGAAATCGCTCCACAGATGGAAATTCATGTAAGCACACAAGCGAATATATTAAACAGTCATGCTATTAATTTTTTAGCCAAATTAGGCGTGAAAAGAATAATATTAGCACGAGAACTTTCAATTGAAGAAATAAAAAAAATTAGAAGAAATATTTCCGATGATGTTTCGCTAGAATGTTTTGTGCATGGTGCAATGTGTATTTCATACTCTGGCAGATGTTTGCTTTCAAATTATATGGCAAACCGTGATTCTAATCGAGGGGAATGCGTTCAGACATGCCGTTGGGAATATGCCATTTCTGAAAAAAATCGCCAAGGCGAATACTTTCCAATTGAAGAAGACCAGCGAGGAACATATATTTTAAATTCAAAGGATATGTGTATGATTGAACATATTGAAGAGCTTATTAATGCAGGTGTTGCTTCTCTAAAAATTGAGGGCAGGATGAAATCTGAATATTATGTCGCAACAGTAGTTAACGCATATCGCCGAGCTATTGACAGCTTTTATAATAAAGAAGAAATTGACCTTGAAAAGCTAAAAGCAGAGCTTGAAAAGGCAAGTCATAGGAAATATACTACTGGATTTTACTTAGGGGCAAAAGATAAGGAAAATTTTGAATCTTCAATGCCTAAACAAACCTATAAATTTGTTGCTCTTGTTTTAGAAGAAGCAAAAAATGGATTTGTAAAAATTGAACAGAGAAATAGTTTTAAAGTTGGTGATGTTTTGGAAGTATTATCTCCTGGAAATAATTTTAATAAGACAATTCAAGTTGAATTAATAAAAGACGAATTTGAAAATGAAGTAACCAACGCAAAACTTGTTCAACAAACTCTATTCTTAAAAACAAACCTGATATTAAAGGCAGGCGACATTTTAAGAATGAAATTATCTTGAAATTAATTTTCAGTTTTTACAATCAAATTTTATTTTAAAAAAATACAAAGCGAATCTTTATAAATAAATATAAATTTTCACTTTGTAATTTTATTATAATCAATAATATTATTTTAATACATTAAATTTTTTAAATGGCATTTATTGAAAAATAAACCACTTTTACAATATTAATTATTTGCCTGCTATTTGTTTATTAACTTCTTCTGCAAGATTGTCAACTCTTTTTTCTAAACCTTCGCCCATTTCATAGCGAACGAATCTACGAACTGCAATCTTTTCCCCT
Organism: Clostridia bacterium; assembly: GCA_028708805.1. Classification (GTDB taxonomy): domain Bacteria; phylum Bacillota; class Clostridia; order Christensenellales; family UBA1242; genus UBA5489. Next base: position 76,230 of record JAQVYC010000001.1, read on the forward strand.
AATTTTAAAATAGCATCATTAATAATGGCACTAACTTTTTTACTATTATCTTTAATGAAAGGTTGCTCTAATAAGCAAACATCATTATAATATTTTTTAATTCTACCTTCAACCATTCTTTCAATTAATTCAGGCTTTTTACCTTCATTTTCAGCTTGCTTTCTTAAAATTTCTTTTTCTTTATCTAGTTCCTTATCAGTAACTTCATCTGTGTTAACATAAATCGGTTTGGCAGCTGCAATTTGCATTGCAATATCTTTTGCCAATTCGTTAAACTGGTCGCTTTTAGCAACAAAGTCTGTTTCGCAATTGATTTCGACTATAACTCCAATTTTGCCACCCATATGAATATAAGAATAGACAATTCCTTCAGAGGCAATTCTGCCAGCTTTTTTAGCAGCAATAGCAATTCCCCTTTCTCTTAAATGAATAATGGCCTTGTCAATATCTCCTTTTGTTTCAACCAGAGCTTTTTTACAATCCATCATACCAGCTCCTGTTATAGTTCGAAGCTTAGCTACATCTTGAGGTGTAAACATTTATTTTGTCTCCTTTTCATTTAATTCTTTTTGTTCTTCGACTTTTTCTTTTTTTTCTGATTTTTCCACTGATTTGTCATTTTCAATTTTTTCAGATTTTTCTTTTATATCTTTTGTTGTTTTTGCTTTTTGAGATTTTGGTTTTTTATTTTCTTCTTCGTCAGATGATTTAGAAATCTCTACATTTGAAGTCTCACTTAAAACAGCATTCATATCAATATGGTCTTCTGTTTCGCTTTCTGATGATTTATTACTGATACCCTCTTTTGATTCAATAACAGCATCGGCCATTGAACTTATTATAAGTTTAACCGAGCGCAAAGCATCATCATTTGCTGGAATAACATAATTAATGCCTGAAGGGTCTCCATTTGTGTCTACAATAGATACAATCGGAATATTTAAAATTTGAGCTTCTTTAATGCAAATATGTTCTTTTATAGGGTCAACAACAAAAACCACACCAGGAAAATCTCTCATTTCCTTGATTCCTCCCAAATTTTTTTCAAGCTTATCTCTCTCTGCTTTTAAGAGAAGAACTTCTTTTTTAGGCAACAAATCCATTTCTCCAACTTTTTCCATTTGGTTTAATTTGTTAAGTCGGTCAATTCTTGTTCTTATAGTTTTAAAATTTGTAAGTGTTCCACCCAGCCAGCGCGTGTTAATAAAAAACATACCGCATCTTTCGGCTTCTTCCTTAATGGCTTCCTGAGCCTGTTTTTTTGTTCCTACAAACAAAACACTCTTGCCCTGTGCAACGACATCTCTGATAAAAGCATAAGCTTCGTCTATTTTTTTAGATGTTTCCTCTAAGTTGATAATGTGTATATTATTTCTGGCGGTGAAAATATATTGTTTCATTTTAGGGTTCCACTTTTTTGATTGATGCCCAAAGTGTACACCAGCCTCCAGAAGTTGTTTCATTGAAATAATTGACATTTTTTCCTCCTTTTGTCTTCTTTGTGATTTTAAAACTCATATATGAACCGTTTTTAACGGCAAGGCAACATGATATATCACAAATGTTTATTTTTAAATGATAACTTGAATATTGTATCATATGTTAAAATAAATTGCAATAAAATTTTTAAATATAAATAAAAAAATGTGCTTAAAGGTCATATTAAATGCCTTTAAACACATTGGTCTATTTTAAAATTTATACATTATTACATATAATCAATTATTTCAGGTTCTCTATTTATATTTTTATCGCTTTCATCTTTGACAACATCTCTAACATTAACAAATTTATTGCCATCCTCTTTATTTACACTTGAAAAATTTTGTTCACACTCTAACTGTCTCAAACTATTGGATAACTCCTCTGAAAAATAAAAGACATCTTCAATATCATATAATTTAGTAACTAATTGATTACTATTAAAATCACGCAGTTCACGGACAGTTATTGGAAAAGTTTGAATATCAAGACTATTTAATTCATTATTAGTTTGTTGAATTAAATTTGTAAGCAATAACAAACCTTTTTCATAAACCATTCTATCTGGACAACTTACCCTGAAAGGTTTTAATTTTTTACTACCACTATCATTAAACTGAAACTCCCCAACAAATGGACTGTATTTATTAGTATTATAATTGTTATCGAAATAAGATTTAAATTCTTGGGCGGTATCATAATCAGAGCATTGAATAAAAGTTCTCTTATCCATCATTTGAGAACCGTCTGGCAAATTAAACATTCTTATCCAATCAGGCATTGTGGTTTCTGAAATTTCAATCTCATCCTTTGACTTTTTCAAGGCAGTATTTTTCAAACTAGACAATTTTCTGCTAAATTTATATCTTAATTTGTTTGAATAATCATCAATTGTGTGTAGGCGGTTAACCCGTCTACCTTTATGAAGATTTATTTCTGCTTCTTTTAATATTTCTCTACAATGAGAAATTTCATCGTTTAATAAAGTATCGCTGAGCGACATTTCCTTTATTCTATCTTTGTTAAAACTGTTTAATTTCTCTGCGGTTGATATTCCTTGTTTTTCCAAGTTTTCAAGTTTTCTATTAGCAAGCTCATTGCGCATAATTGTCATTGTAACAGCCGCAGTTGCCCCCGCTATTCCTAAAGGAATCACTAGGTTTAAAATTGTTAATATCATTTTTTCCTTTTACTTAGTTTCAATATTTATTTTAATTGAATTTTTATTGTCTTTCCAAAGTTTTTCCATATCATATTTTACTCTTATTTCGTTTTGAAAGAGATGAACAATAATCTCTTTAAAATCTAACACAATCCAGTCGCCTTTTATATGACCATCTATATGTTCAAGCTCTATCTCTTCTGTTTTTAAAAATTCCTCTAATTTAAGGGCTATTTCCTTAGAATTTTCTTTTCCGCTCACACTTGCAAAAATCAAAACCTTGCTTAAAGAGGTTTTTTTAGATACATCCAGAACTTCAATTTTTCTAGCACCTAAATCATTTAATTTATTTACTATTTTTTCACTAATACCAAGATAATCCAAAGCATCCTCCTATTTATAACCATGAATATACCATATTTACAATAAAATGTCAAGATAATATATGGCTTCAATTTGTTAAAGAAAATAAAAAATTTTATGAGAAACACTTATTTTAAAAAAGAAAAATAAGCAAATACTAATGTTGACTTATTTAGATATTTATGATATAATTTGAACAAAATAAAATTATGTATAAACTTCATGTTAATGTTTTTATTAAACCATTCAACTAAAAAATATAAGGAGATTCTATGGATAAGGAAACACCAGATATGAAAACTGCAAATCAAATTTTTGATATAGCTCCCAGCCAAAATCCAGTTGGATATTCATCTGACACTTTGCGTAGATTACTTGAAACAGATAGGATAACTCCAGTACATATATCAAAAAATAATACCCCAACAGAAAATCCTAAAATTCCCGTAACATTATTTAAAAAGGATTCCAGTTTATATTATCAAATTAAAGACAATATTCGTGAGAACTATGTTACAAAGGTTTCCGGCTTTGAAGTTACTTATGATAATAAAGTAATTTTTCATTTTGCATCAATCCCCGGTGGAAGAGTAACTGCCCCTGTTGAGATTAACATGACGGATAATGAGATTATCAATCTAATTAAAGCAGGTGAAGATGTAAACACTTTGGCACAGAAAAACCAGCCACAGCAACCAAAAAGACCAATTGAACAGCAAGAATTAGGGCTTACGCCTGGACAAACCCAAGACATAGCAATAAAACAGACTCAAAGCCTAGAACCTTATAAACAACCAGTTCAAAGTTTAGATGTTTATAAACAACCAGTTCAAGATTTAGATATTTATAAACAACCGGTTCAAGATTTAGTGCTTTCAGAATCCCCTACACAAAAACTAGATGAAAATTTAAGTTTATTTGATTTAGA
>JAQVYC010000001.1:80264-85261 GCA_028708805.1 Clostridia bacterium
AATTTAAGTTTATTTGATTTAGAACAAATCAAACAACAAGAACCACAAAAGTTAGATGAAAATTTAAGCTTGTTTGATTTAGAGCAAATTAAACAACAAGAACTAAATAAACAGAATAAAAATCAATCTGACCAGATTAGTGAATATGAAGAAGAAGAAAACGATGAAATACTCTTTGCTCCGCTTTTCCCCGATATGACGCTTTTTCAATCACAACAAAATCAGCCCGAAGGATTTATTGGTAGTGAAACTGAAAACACAACACCAGATGCCGTAGCAATTGCTGAAAAAGTTGAAAACCAATTTAAAGGACTTTCAATTGATGGGGTTGGAGATGGAAATGAAATTATAATTAAAGCAAATGGGATACCAGAAGATTATAATATATCAATAAAAGACATTGGAAACAATAATAAAATTATTCTTAACTTTGTAGCAACTCCTACAAATGAAAAAGAACAATCTCAGCAAGAAGAAATAGTTAAAGAACCAGAAGAAGCGGACATTGATCCTACACATGAAGAAAAAAAAGAACCAGAACCAGAACCAAGATATGAACCAGAAGAACTGAAAAAAGGTTCAAGCCCAAGCAAACCTTTTAATAAACCTAGTGATGGAAAACTACTTAGATCTTTCATGGAAAACTTTTTGCTTCCCTCAGGTGTCTTTTTAGCCCTTATTGTTATAGGGGGAGCATCACTCCCTTTAACTCCAATTTTGGCTAGCTGTGTAGTAGCTTCTGGCTTTGGAATGTATCTATTTAACAAAAATATAGCTGCTGGTGCTATGCACGCCCTTCAACTTCCCGGCAAACCGTTGAGAATGCTTCAAAATCTGGCAAAGAACCACCAATCTAAAAAAGAAAAATTCTTAGCACAAGAAATGGAATATCGTCAAACACAGGAATCTCAATTTGAGAAAGACTGCAAAAAATATTTGTCACCAGAAGAGCAAAGAACCTTCTCAAAAGAAGATAAAGAAATAGCTGTTGCAATTAAAAAACAACAAGAAGCAAAACCAATAATTATACCAAAAGATTCCCCAAAGGAACTACCTTCAACCAAAAACTATAATGACACTATTTACAATCCGGGAGATATACCACAAAAAGATTTATCCACGGATAATGATGGTAAAAAATATACAGTAAAAAAAGATTTATTAGCTTCTTTACTAAAAGGCGAAGGTCATATATTCCATGACGATCATTTGTTTGGTGGTGGAAATCTTCATTCTTCAAATAAATGGAAATTAACAGAAGATGGCATAAAAAGGCAATCCACAATGGAAAAAGGAAAATAAAAAAATTTGCGTATTAAAAAATCAATGAGAATAAAATTTCATTGATTTTTTAATTTCTATTTAATTATTATTTATGATAACATTAATATTTAATGATTAAAAATATTTATTTTACCGCTTCAAAACTTATTAATTCAATATTATTTACAAGCTCTGAATTTACAGGGACAGCAAGGTCTGACGAAAGATATTTTTTATTATCATCGGCAAACACGGAAACTGCATTTTCATAATTAGAAAGTGCACAACCTAGAAAATTAGCTCCGCTGGAAATTCCAACTGGCAAACCTAATTTCATTGACAATTTTTGTGCCATTGCAATAGCATCATAGTCATTTACAGCAATTATCTCATCTATGTAATTCCTATCAAAAATAGCAGGAACAATTTCATCTGATAAGCCTTGAATTTTATGCTTGCCTTTTGAGCGTCCAAATGTCAATAAAGAAGATTGTTTTGGCTCTACTGCAATTGCCTTTATGTTTGCATCTTTACTTTTTAAATATTTAGAAAGCCCTATTATGGTGCCACCCGTTCCAACTCCGGCGACACAAGCATCTATTTTAGAGTTTGCTTGCAAATAAATTTCTTTTGCTGTTGATTCCATATGAGAAATAACATTATTATTATTTTCAAATTGTTTAGGCATAAATGCATTGTTTTCGTTAGCATATTTATCTGCTTTTTCAAAACACTCTATAAAACTCTTCCCCAACACAAGTTCAGCACCATAAAGCTTAACCAAGTCTTGTCTTTCTTTACTCATAAACTCAGGCATAAAAATTACAACTTTATGGCCTAAAAAAGCACCAACAGCACAAAAGGATAATCCCATATTTCCGCTGGTCGTTTCAACAATTATTTGCCCCTTTTTCAAATCCCCTTTCTTGTAAGCATTTTCAATAATTCCAACAGCAACTCTATCTTTAATACTGCCTGACAGATTAAACCATTCCGCCTTAAAAAAGGAATGCTTTTCTTTTCCTTCAATTTTATAATTAATTTTTATAAGCGGAGTGTTCCCGATTAACGGTTTTAAATTTTTAATATCTCTTTCCATTTTAAATTTTCGTCTTAAATTTCCTTTTCAATTTTTATCAATTTTACTAAATTAGTATATGATTTTATTTCTTAAATTGAAAACAAAAAATCATATATCATATAGAATTATATTCTATATAAAATAAACTAAAAAATCAAGTGATTTTATAAATTGTTTATGGATATATATATATACACTTTATTTTTAAAGCTCTTTAATAAAATTATCTAAAAGCGACTGTCCTTTAAAGTTTATAATTTCTGCGGTGTTTTTATATACTTTTTTACTTTTAAGTTCTTCAATTCTTTCTTTTTTCTTAGTAAGCCACCACTCCCTTATGCTCTTCATATTTGGCTGTTCAGGATTAATTACTTTTAAATCATAAGAGCAAAGAGCCTCACACTTCATAAAATTATTAATTACTTTATTAAATTCATCAAGCAAGCCTTTTCTTTTTTGAACAACGCTTAAAATTAAAAAATTATTTTTTTTATAAAATATTTGCACAAAATTTTTTCTTTTGAAAATACAATCAATTTGATGTATGTCCCCATGTTGATTTAATGACAAAATAACATCATCGCCATATTTTCTTTTTAAAGCTTCTAAAAGTTCATCACAATCATATTTTCTTAATTGCATATCAACCCACTTTTATTATTTTATTTAGTCATAGAGAAAGCACTAGATTCCCTATCCTTAGGTTTTCTATAAGAAACTAGATAATCACTTAAATCTCTTCCGTTAAATAAAACTAAATTTTCAATTTTATTTTGTAATTTTTTTGGATACATGCCATTAATGATTTCAATTAGTCTTGCCTTAGGCTCAGGAGTTAATGTTTCATATTCCAAAACTGTTGTAGCTGTTCTTTTATTTTGCTTTACATAACTCCTATTATAAATCATCAAAGGGTTACTTTTCATAAAGCTATTTAACGAAGGAATTAAATCCAGTAAAAGTCTCTCATTTTTTGTTAGAGTGGATGCAATAATATGCCCCGAAGTTTCAAATTTTATATAAAATATTAAATCTTCATATCTCCCGAAAATTAAGTTTGAACTGTTCCATAAAGTAGTTTGTACTTTATCCCCTAAATCATCTGATAATTTTTCACATAATTCTCTAGCTTTATCATTAATTATGTTTCTTTCCATTTGTTTTTCCATCTTTTATTTTTCTATTTATGCAAATTATCTGCAAGCAAATAATTTTGAAATTATCTACACCAGTCTTCTAATAGACACTGATAAACACCTTCTTTATATGCATCTTTTCTTCTACCATCATATAAATTTAAGTTTTTTATTTCAGAATTTTGTTCTTTTTTAACCAAGTTTGTTAAAGTAAGGTCCGAATTTAATTCGTCAAAAACCATAACTTCTCGTATAGAATTATTTGATGTGTCTTTATAATTATAACGACCAATAGGATTTCCTTCCATGAAAGACCTTAAAGATTTAAATAAGTATGTTAAATTATCCCTGTCATTAAAATTGTAATTGACCGTCAATTGTTTTAAATATTTTTTATATACTATTTCAAATGGTCTTCCTCTAGAAGCACCTTTAATTTCTACCGCATCTGTTTGAGGATTAATTTTTTTATAATTATTTTTATAATTCACCTCTAAAAATTCAATTCTTGCATTCAAATTTTCCAGCAAATAGTTTTTTAAGTTAACACTTGTAGCAACTGAAACAAACATTATCCCACCTCTTTAATTAATTTTGTTAAAAAAAGTATAACATAAATTTAAGTAAAGTCAATACTCATAGGTTAATTACAACGGGTCAACTTAAACAAAAAAAGGCTTTTTATTATAAAAAAACCATGAGATAATATATCAAAAAACCTTTTTCTTTATTATTTTAACCTTAAAAATTGACCTATACCTATTGTTATTCTTTGCAAAATGTCAGCAATTTCTTGCGGACTTTCTTTTAAATTATTATTAATCCAAGCATTAATAACACCCATTGAACCCGTTGTCATAAAAGAGTAGGCATATTCAAACTTATTTTTAGGTTCAGTTTTAAATAATTTCGACCAATGTGAAATTATTAAATCATGTGCCATATTTATAATTTTTTTTATGAAACTCGGTTTTGTGTTTTTGCATAATAAAATTTGTGATAAGCTCTTATCATTTTTCATTTCATTTAAAGCATTCAACATAAAATGAGAAACATTATTAGTATCTATTGCATCAATTACACCATCTTTAAAAAACTTGCAATATTCCTCTTCAATATGTTCCAAAACATTTTGTATGTCATAATAGTGATTGTAAAAAGTTGCACGATTAACATCAGCTCTTTTACATAATTCTTTAACGGTAATTTTTGATATTGGTTGTTCTTTTAATAATTCAAGCAATGTTTCTTTTAGCAATTTTTTTGTTAATAAACTTCTTCTATCTTTTTTATTAAACTTCATTTTATTCTCCAAAATTTTTTAATTTTATTCTAATTTTATATAAATTTATTTATTGATTTTTAATTTTAAATAGACACTTTTCCATTAAGTGTCGACTATTTAACATATCTTAAAATATCGACTATCTTAGAACTTGATATATTCTCTATAATAAGTATAATAATAAAAATAAACAAAGTCAACTTATCTTTAAATTTGGAGGAATTAAATGAAA
>JAQVYC010000016.1:0-6447 GCA_028708805.1 Clostridia bacterium
CAGCCTCGAGCAAGTTTTCTGAGAGTAATACCTCTTATATAAGGAATCAAAAACTTTCCAATGGACAACATTGATAGATATTTGTTTTTAAATGAAGAGAAACGAGCAATGATGCTGTATATTGGTTATAATGACAGTGACCACCAAGAAGTTTATGATTTAATTGCAGAAAATATTAAAACCGAGTTTTTTCTAACAGATGAATAGAAGTTGATATTTTTTTAAATTACTTTAAATAACTTTGGCATGATTGGCTATAAGTAAATAACTTTGAAGTGCTGGAATTGTGCGGTTTTAAGGCTTTTTATTGCTCAAAACGAGCCCCAATATGCAATGATTTGTTCTAACAAAAATGGTGTTGTTCTAACAAAATTTTATTATTTTGTTAGAACTGACCCCTAAAAACCCGCGGTTTATTTTTACAATACATCTCTGAATTTCTATTCGGTTAAAATTTTTTGTGACTGTTTTGCCAACACTGGCACAATGTCTGTTCCTAAATTTTCAAATGCTTTTGGTATCTTTAAAGCACTTGTTCATATAAGCCTAATCAAAAAAATAAAGATACAATAAACAATAATTGTGGATGCAAATACTTTTTTGTATTAATCTTCCATTTTAATTCGGTCAATTTCTATTTGTATTCCAACTGCACATTTTTCAATTGTTGTTAACAATTTTTGTATTTCATTATCAGTTAATTGAGACATTATTGCTTTATAAAAATTTTGTTGAGCATTTTGTAAAGATTCTGCAATTTTTTTCGCCAATTCTGTAATTTCCAAATGTTGTAATCTGCGATCATCCTTATCTACTTTTATTGATAAGTAATTCTTTTTCACGAGTTTATATACCGCATCACTAACATACGCCTTGCTTACATCTTTGTAACTGACAATATCTTTTGCTGTGTCAAATTGTTTATATTCATATAAAAATGAAAGCACCTCTGCTTCGGGAAATGAGATATTAAATTCATCTGCTACTTTACCAATTGCATTACTGTATAACTTTTTCATCAGTTTTACCGAATATAAGAAATTTCCATTAAACTCATATTTTTTCATTTGTTATACTCCTTTTTTATTCCACTGTTTTAAGAGATGAAACCATTTCTATTTTTTTCATTTTTCTATATAAAAGGAAGCTAGCTATAATCACCGAAGTAAAAGCAATGGCGACAACCATTATCCAATGATACCATAAAATATGGCTTAATGATCCAAAGTCTAAATAATTGAAAATAAAGCCACAAAAATAATATCCGCTAGGCAAGCCTAAAAGAATTCCTACCACTGATAAAATTATCACTTCTCTATAAATAAATCCTGCAACCTCTCCTTGCTTGTATCCTAAAACTTTTAAAGTTGCAATTTCTCTACGACGCTCTTCAATGTTTATATTTGTTAAATTAAACAAAACAAGAATTGCAAGTAAAACACCACAGACAGTTACAACAGCAGCAATTGCATTTATCGAATCCGCAAAACCAACAGCATCAAAAACCGCATCGCCCTCTAAACCTTTTATTGTAGCAAAGAGCGCAAGCCCAATCCATAGCATTATAGTTGACCCAGCAACCGAAAGCACTGTCATTAAAAGTTTTGTTTTAAAACGAAATATATTGCGAAATGTTGATTTAAACTTAAAACTAAGCCTTTTCCAAAAGAAAGGTATGCGTTCGAGAAATATTTTTTTGCCAGCTTTTGGGCTTTTGGGGCGAAGCAGTTCGGATGGTTTTTTCTTAGAAAGAGTAAAACTTGCAATTAAGGCAGTTAGCACTATTACTACAACCATTACAATAGACCAAATGATACCTTGTGTTAAGTATGCGTTTCCAGGTGCAGTTATTGTTCCATAGTTAGATGCAGCAGCATTAAAAATTGCAGGTCTTAGGGCAAAGTTTCCTAAAAGGATACCTAAAACACAACCTATTACCACTGTTGTAAAAGAAAACACTATATATCTGGAAATAATTAAAAAATTTGAATAACCTAAGGTTTTGTAACATGCAATTGTGGGTCTTTCTTCTTCAATAAGTCTTGTAATTGTAGTTGAAGTAACAAGCATAGAAATTGCTATAAAAAATGGTGGCAAAATATTCCCCATAAGTTCAACTTTGTCTGCAATTCCTTCCAATGTTAATTTGGCAATTATGTTTAAATTTGTTGCACTGGCTATTGCATCTCTAATTTCGTTCGCAACAGCACCAACACCAGTTGCAAATGCGATTCCAATGGCAATAATAAAACCAATAGCAAATAATCTTAATATATTTGCCCTATACATCCTTTGCAAATTTTTATTGTATGTTTTTAAACTCATTACCACTCAATCTCCTCAATAGATTTTGGATTTTCGTTTATTTCTACACCTTCGGCTTGTCCGTTTTTTATTTTTATAACCCTATCGGCCATTTCAGCAAGAGCAGAGTTATGAGTCACAACAATTACAGTTTTTTTATCATTTCTACAAATATCTTGTAAGAGTTTTAAAACAAGCTTGCCTGTCATGTAATCAAGTGCTCCTGTCGGTTCATCACATAATAATAGTTTAGGATTTTTTGCAATAGCTCTTGCTATTGAAACCCTTTGCTGTTCTCCACCAGAAAGTTGAGAAGGGAAGTTTTTTGCCCTGCTTGATAAGTCAACTTTTTCAAGAATATCTTTTGGCAAAAGTGCGTTTTTGCATATCTCAGTTGCTAATTCTATATTTTCTAAAGCGGTAAGATTTGGCATTAAATTATAAAATTGGAAGACAAATCCAACATCATTTCGGCGATAAAGTGTTAATTGCCCTTCTGAATACAGTGAAATCTCGTTATTGTCAACAAAAACCTCGCCACTAGTTAAAGTATCCATTCCACCAAGTAAATTTAACACTGTTGTTTTACCAGCTCCGCTAGGTCCAGTTATTACAACAAATTCTCCCTTATTAATTGTAAATGAAATGTGATTTAAAGCATATAATTCAACATCTCCTGTTTTATAAACTTTGCTTACTTCTTTAAATTCAATCAGTTTTTTACTCATTTTATACTCCTTTAATAATTAGTTTAAAATTAAACTGTTCACATATATACTATATTAAATATATAAAATTGTCAATAAATTAATATGATTTAGTCAACAGGCCTATATTTCCTAAATTCAAAAGTTTTGTTATTTAAACCCGCTATAAATTTCTAATCTCCAATCTTTTTTTCATGTCATTTCTTCATTAGTCTTATGCAAAATTTTTTTTATTTCACCATTATCATTAACACAAACTATTCGTGGAATCAACCTGCCAATATCTCCGTCAGTATAATCTATCATTTTGTCAATGTCATAAACCGTAGGGACATTAAATTTATGCTTTTCCGATAAAACAACAATACATTTTGCAAATTCTTCTGTGTCTGCAACAAGAAAGGAGATATCCAAAATTTGACGGTTTCTATTTTTTAAATCAACTATATTTGCAGATAAAATATATTGCTTCACAAATTCAAGCAATTTCTGATTGCTTATTTTTGAAAAAATATAATCACTTTCGATGTCTTTTTCTTTTAAAAGGTTTTGCAAATTGTTGGAAATGAAATTTTTGCTTCCCCATTCCTTTATATCAAGCGAAAACCCAGTCATGTCCTCATCATCTTCATCAACATGCCAATAAATACATTGTGCATAAAAATTTTCATTCGCGTCGTTTGAAAAAACTATCAATCCTCTGGATTCCCCAATTATAAAAAACTCATTTAAAGAATCTTGGATACTATCCGTAATAATTTCTTTCACTAATTCTGGCTTTAGTTTAAGCAAAAATATTTTTTTATCCATAATTTCTCCTTAATACAATAACCTGTATAATTTCTTTCCTGCATCAGTTACTTTGACATTTTTGTTAAGTTTGCTGGGAGCATTTTTGAATTGTTGAAGACTATTATCCCATTTTGCCATTGTAATCAACGTGAACATTTTATAACAGAAATAACGCACTTCCATGAGTTGTGATGACATCCACTTTAAAATGATTTATTCCATTTGGGACAAGCTGGTTTTCATTTTTTCAGAAATTATATTTTCGGCAATTTTTTTGGTTTGGGCTAATGAATAAATAAAAGTTTCACTTCCAAAATATTTTATAAATGTTTTATAAATATGCTCTGACAATTCATCAACTTTATTTGTTCTATATGCAATCCGAACAATCTCAGCAATTTCAATATCATATTCATTGTTAGGAGCTCCCATTTCTAATAATCCAATAGGATCCCACTTATCAATGTGTTTTTTAACTATTTGCTCTAAAATCTTTAATAATTTCATTTAATAATCTCCAAATCTTTGTTTTTGTATTTAATACAACAATCTAAATCCGTTTCTATTTGTTGCCCATGTAGTTACAACTTTGCCTTCTTTGTTTAAAACAACAACAGCATCTTTTCCGACATATTTAAATGTATCTCTTACAGAATCATAACCAAGTTTAGTTGGTTTTTTTACCGCATCTAGAATAGCTCTTTGGTTTACTCCTCTGCCATTATGGGATATTGCAGAATGAGTGCCATGTGATGTAAAACCTGTAATTTTGGTCGGTGCAACAATATCAACTTTATTTGCCGCTTTCCCTGCATCAATTGCTTTATTCGCCGCTTTCCCTGTGTCGATTGCTTTATCTATGCTTTTTGCTATTCTTAAACCACCACTCAAGGCGGGAGCGAACGGAATGCCCAATGCAATAAGGTCCATCATTAGATATTGAAAATTTTCTTCGGTAGGGTTTATGATAAATTCAAATCCACTCCATAAGACACAAATTGCATCCCAGATGATATCCAAAAAATATCCTTCGCTGTCGGTATACATAACCGGATTGTTCAGGCAGTAAGCATATAAATTTGCACCACCGGAAACACTGGCTGTTTCGTAAAGCATTGTTGGGTCGTCGGCATTGATGAAGCGAGTGGTTTCTGAATCATAATATCTGCTGTTTAAGTAATATAAATTGGTTTCTTTGTCGTAATAGTAGCCTCGGTATCTGAATGGATTCTTATTCATTATTTCTGCCGCGTCAGTCGAAGTGTTTGTTTGTGAAATTATATTTCCCCACGCATCGTAAACATATCTTCCGAGTAGTTCACCAGTTTGCATATTATAAATTGCTACAATATCACCAAAAATATTTTTCTCGAAGAAATAATCAATGTTTTCATGATTCATCCCGAAAACACCGCTTTCATCATAATAGAACCATGTTAACATATTGCCAGTTTTTTCAGCTTTGATTTGGTTACCTTCTACGAAGTAATTAGTGGTTATGCCATTAACTGTTTTTTGTGTGCGGATACCTGCATAGTCATACTCATAACTTACATTAAGTCCACTAGAAATATTTGTGTAACTTGCCAGTTGTCTTCCATTTTGCCATGAGAGGGTGTTGCCTTTATATTGTAATGGATTGCCCGCTCCGTCATAAGTTATATTATATAGTGTTAATCCATCCTGAGTGCAATCTGTTAATAAATCTTTATAATTATCTGAATATTGATAATATATACTTGAATAAGTTCCTGTTATTAAGTTACGCAATTCTTTTTCAAGAAGATTGCCGCCACTGTCATAATAATAATACATTATTGTATAATTAATGTGGTCAAATTCTGCAATAAGCCGGTCATAAATATCATATTGATATTCTGCTAAAAGAGTGCTGTTATAATAAACAAGTTTTATATTCCCGTTTGGATAATATTGATATGTATATTTACTTGTCTGACTTTCGTTAATCGTTAAATCACTGCTTTTTAACAAGTTTGTTTGAACCGTTTCATTTGAATGATATTGATAATTATAGAAAAAACAATTATTACCATAGCCTATATTTTTAGAGGACAGCCCGTTAAAATCATTATATTCGTAATATACCAGTCCCATATTTATCATTTTGTAAATAATGAACCGATGTGCCGTAATCCTGAAAAACATATGTACCATCAGACTGAACAAAAGTTTTTGAAGTTTCTGTTCGCTTTGAAATATCCTCGGCAATTATTTCCGTTTTATCCCAGTCAGCCTCCTCTAATGTTTCAATTGGAGTATAGTCATCTTTCTGTTTTTCAAGCGCAAAGTTTTTAGACTGCGGCAGTGATTCTAATAACTCAGAAACACTTTCAGCAAAAACCGCCACCGTTTTCGGCATTGATATAAGCGGCACTATTAAAGCCAGTAAAAATACTGTTAAAATAAAATAAAGCCTCTTTTTTTTCTCGTGTTGAATTCTCCTCCTAAAAAATTTTTGGTTAATTGCAAAAAATCCGTAGAAGCACTCAATTTAGAATAAATGTTACTACAAATAATACTTGTAGCAAGTATAACTAAAAAATTATATTAATGTCAACTAAATATCAATTAACTATTAACCGCTTTTTGCGACAAAATGCGACAAATTCGCCTGTGTTTTTTT
>JAQVYC010000016.1:6547-19388 GCA_028708805.1 Clostridia bacterium
GAAAACCTGCTTTTGCTTTCACTCTTTTTTGAAAACTTGCTTTTGTCTTCACTCTTTTTAGAAAATCTGCTTTTGTCTTCACTCTTTTTAGAAAATCTGCTTTTGTCTTCACTCTTTTTAGAAAACTTGTTATTTCTTTCATTTTCAACTGAAAACTTATTGTTTTTGTGTTTTAAGTTACTTTCTTCAAACCTTCCATCTTCAAATTTATTAAAACCAAACTTGCTTTGTTTGCTACGATGAGAAGATAAACTTTTGGATTTTGAATTCCTTTTTGGGTTAAAGTCCTTGCCACTACGATTAAAGTCCTTGCCACTACGATTAAAGTCCTTTTCTTTACGGCTAAAATTATTTTCTTGTCTTTTTCGCCCTGCTAATTTTGAGGATGATTTAGTTGAAATTTGATGCTTTTTTATTCCCTCTAAAATTATTTCCGAAATTTTAGACATTGTTTCTATTTCAAAGCGTTTTAAGCTTTTTAGTTGTTCGCCTGTTGTTATAATAGTAACAGCATTTCCTCCTTTGCCCGCTCTAGCAGTTCTGCCAATTCTGTGCAAAAAATATTCTACTTTTTGAGGCAAGTCAAAATTTATAATGTAGTCAACATCATTTATATCAATGCCTCTTGCAGCAACATCAGTGGCAACAAGAATGTTTGAGCGACCAGTTTTCATGGCATCCATTACTCTTTTCCTTTCGCTTTGTCTTAGGTCGCCGTGAAGCTCAACTGCCTTGTAGTTTAAACCTCTTAAATGAGATGCAACAACGCTTACCATAGATTTTGTGTTGCAAAAAACAATTGCTGTATATGGGTTATATAGGTTAAGTATTTCAACCAAAGCTTCTCTCTTTTGGTTTTTTGAAACAAGTGTATATGTTAAAACAATATTTTTTACACTTTGGTTTTCTTTTCCTACTTCTATGTTCGTTGCACCTTGCAAAAAGTTTGATATAATTGCTTTTATTTGTTTTGAAAAAGTAGCACTAAATAAAAGAGTTTGCCTTTCATTTGGTATCGCTTTTAGAATAGTTTCAACATCTTCTTTAAATCCCATTTCGAGCATTTCATCAGCTTCATCCAGAACTATTGATTTTACCGAATGAAGTTTTAATGTTTTACGACGCATATGATCCATAATTCGCCCAGGTGTTCCAACAATGATTTTTGCACCTTTTATTGCATTAATTTGTCTTGACATATCGCTTCCACCAAAAACAGGAACAACTTTAATGTTGTCAGTAAATTTTATTAGTTTTATAAATTCATCTGTTACTTGTGAGGCTAATTCTCTTGTTGGGCAAATAACAAGAACTTGCACTTCATTAATATCAATGTCAACATTGTTTATTATTGGAAGTCCAAAAGCAAGTGTTTTTCCGCTTCCTGTTTGGCTTCTTAC
The DNA here is from genome assembly GCA_028708805.1 of Clostridia bacterium. Classification (GTDB taxonomy): domain Bacteria; phylum Bacillota; class Clostridia; order Christensenellales; family UBA1242; genus UBA5489. The sequence goes on from JAQVYC010000016.1 coordinate 7,948, forward strand.
GACAACACTTTTTCCTTCCAGTGCCACTGGTATTGCTAATTCTTGAACTTCTGTTGGTTTAACAAATCCATTATGTTCAAGAGCTTTTAAAAGCTGGCTTTTCAAGCCTAAATCTTTAAATTCCATTTATTCTCTCTTTTGTTTTATTATTTACAATAATTTAATTTTAATTATTACTACATATTATTTTTAAGAAAATTGCAAACTGCAAAAAATATGTTTCTTGTCAAAGTTAAAAAACACAAAAAACTAATATTTGTTACAAATGTTAAATTTATAACATACTATATAAACAATCAAATTATTATGCAAAGAATTAATAACTTTTGTTTTAAATCTTCGCTTATTCATAGTAAATATCTAAAATAGTTAATTATTATAACAATAATAGTATGAGTTTGAACATATGTCAAGATAAATAATTAAAGCAAGGCTTAATAATTACAATAAAGCATAACCCTGCGACGAGTTTGTTGTTTTTTTAATAATTTTTTTAAGTGAGAACTTATCCAACCAAATTAATTATGGTTGGATTTGTTTGTCCTATTAATTTTTTTTATAAACTGCGTTCGACTGGAATATTTTACTTATCGAAATCTATTGTTTCCATTTCAACTCAAAATCTCACTTCTTTCAGCTATAATACAAATCATCTCATAAGCATATAGTTGTTTTTGAATTGGGCTTCATCCCCTTAAAAAGTTTTTATAAATTCGCTAGTTTCTAGACTTTGGCAAATTTTTATGTTATATTACAAAAATAAATTCATAATTAAAAAGGGGATAAAATGTTTGATATAAAAGAAACTTTAAGTTTTTTAATGAAGGGTGTTACAGAGTCTTCGCCCTTAAATTTAATAGAAGAAAAACTTAATGAAGTTAATAAAGAAGATAAGTTTTTAAATATTAAGTTTGGAATGGACCCAACTGCACCAGACATTCACTTAGGGCATACGGTAGCACTCCGAAAAATAAGACAATTACAGGAATTAGGCCATACTGCAACAATCATTATTGGAGATTTTACAGGAATGATTGGCGATCCAAGCGGGCGTTCTAAAACAAGAAAACAATTAACGAGAGAAGAGGTTTTAAAAAATGCCGAAACTTATAAAAAACAAATTTTCAAAATAATAAAGCCCGAAAAAACGATTATGAAATATAATAGCGAATGGTATGGTAAAATGTTGTTTGCAGATGTTTTAAATTTATGTAGCAAAACAACCGTTGCTAGAATTTTGGAAAGAGATGATTTTACAAAAAGGTTTAAAAATCAAGAACCTATTTCACTTCACGAGTTTTTTTATCCATTAATGCAGGCCTATGATTCGGTTGTTGTAAATCCTGATATTGAACTGGGCGGAACTGACCAAATTTTCAATATTTTAATGGGAAGAACAATTCAAAAAGATTATGGTTGCAAGCAACAAGTTGCTGTGTTTTTGCCTTTGCTCGAAGGTATTGATGGCATTGAAAAAATGAGCAAATCATTAGGAAATTACATTGGAATAGATGAAAGTGCGTACACAATCTATGAAAAAGTTATGAAAATTCCTGATGATAAAATTATTAAATATTATGAATTAGTTACGGACAAACATCCAAACGATATAAATAAAATTAAGCAAGCTCTCGAAAATGAAAGAGTTAATCCACGAGATGAAAAAATGCAGCTAGCAAGCGAAATTGTTTCGCTTTATCATTCAGCCGAAGAAGTAAAAAAGGCGGAAGAGAAATTTGTTTCAATTTATCAAAAAAAGGTCGCCCCGAATGATATTAAAGCAATAAAATATTCAAAGAGTGATTTAGATAGTAATCAAAAAATTAACATAATAGAACTTTTATTCACAACTGGAAAATATTCCTCAAAAGGTGAAATAAGACGGTTGTTGTCGGGTGGAGCAATAAAACTAAATGATAACAAATTAACCGAAATGGATTTTACACCGCAAAGCGAAGCTATAATAAGCATAGGTAAAGGAACTATGTTTAAACTGGAAGAAAATTAATAAAAACAGATTATCTTGATGTTCATTTTTAGCTGAACAATTTGATGAATTTTTGTTGTCTTATAAAGGCACTTATAATAGGGAAAAACTTTAAATCATACTTTGATTTAAAGTTTTTTCTTTGACCAAAATTTGTTTAAATTAAATTTAAAGTATGTTAGAAGATATTTTAGAAATTCTAACTGATATTTTATTAAAACAAAACCTAAATTTTTCTTGCTAAATTTATCTTATATGTATTTTTTGCTAAACTTATGTAAAAACTTTTAATATGAAATCAGTTTGGGCGGAAACAAAGCAAAAGAAATTTGGAAAATCACTGACAAGTAACATTCAAAGAGACATTGTTATTGTAGGTGGCGGTATTGCGGGCGTTTTGGCTGCTTATTTTCTTACTGAAAGTGGAAAAAAGGTTACACTCATAGAAGCAGGGCAAATTTTCGGCGGTGTAACTCATAATACAACCGCACACATTACCGCTCAGCAAGGTTACATTTATTCCGAATTGGCAAAAAACAGGTCAATTGAATTTGCTAGTCTTTATTATAAATCACAAATGCAAGCAATTGAAAAATTTGAAAATTTAGTTAAAAAACTTAAAATTGATTGTGATTTTGAAAGAGTTGATGACTACTTGTTTACTATTGAGCAACCTAAGAAATTAAAAAAACTTTATGATGTTTTAACGAAAGTCGGGGCAAATGTGAAGTATTCTGAAAACAAGGAGATTTTAGGTTTCCCCGTAAAAGCGGTGATTCAAATGCGAAATCAAGCAATGTTTCATCCAATAAAGTTTTTAAACGGATTAAATCTAGATTTTGAAATTTTTGAAAACACACGCATTTTGGAAGTTGATTTGAACAAAAAAATTCTATATACAGCAAATCATAACATTATTGCAGATAAAATTATAATTGCAACGAATTATCCTATAATAAATTTAAAGGGGACTTATTTCTTAAAACTTTATAAATCTCAATCTTATTCCGTTATTACAAATCCGATAAAAAATATTAAAGGAATGTATCAAGGCGATCTTGAAAATGGTATCACGCTTAGAAACTTGAATAATCAGATTATAATTGGCGGGTTGGATCACAGAACGGGACGGAATGACAGTGAGCATAAATTCGAACAGCTGGAAGATATTGCGAAAAAATATTTTGAGAAAGCAAAAATTTTAAACAGATGGAGTGCAAATGACACGGTTACATTTGACGGTCTTGCAATAACAGGTCTTTTCAGCAAAAAATACAAAGATATTTATATAATTACTGGTTTCAACAAATGGGGAATGGCAAATTCAATGGCAAGTGCACAATTAATAACTGACATTATTACTGAAAAGAAAAATATTTTTGAAGAAATTTTCAGCCCTCAGAGATTTATGTTTTCATTAAGCTCGTTTTTTATAAGCCTTGGCGTATCGATTAAAAACCTAATTAAGCCCTTGCTAATTCCTTTGAACACACATAAAAAACTCAAAGCCGACACTGGCGGAATTGTCTGGTATAATTTTAGAAAACGGGCTGTTTATAAAGACGCTCAGAACAAACTTCATATTTGCAGTCCTTTCTGTAAACATATGGGTTGTCAGTTAACATTTAATGCCAACACAAAAACATGGGATTGCCCATGCCACGGCTCCAGATTTGACATTGACGGGCAAATTATTACCGCACCGACTGTTAAACCTTTGGACAAGATTCCTCAAAAAAATAAAAAATAAGAAATATCATCCAAGCTCAGTAGACTTTGAAAATAAGTCGAATTCATAAATATTAAGTTTTATGATTGATATATCAATCTGATTTCACTCATCTGCAACATACAAATTCGAACTAGAAAACTATGTTAAGTATTAAATCTTGCTTGAATTACTTGTCTATAAGAGATATAATAATTATATGAATGAATTTATAAAAGCAAAACTTGAAACACTTCCGCACAAAAGTGGTGTTTATTTAATGCGTGATATAGATGGAAATGTGATTTATATAGGTAAAGCAAAAAAGTTAAAAAACCGTGTAAGTCAATATTTTAACAAAAAAATGCGAGATAGCGGTTATAATCTTAAAGTCAAGGCAATGGTTGATAAAATTTATGATTTTGATTATTTTATAACTTTAAGCGAATTAGACGCACTCGCACTCGAAAGTAATTTGATAAAAAAACATCAACCTTTTTATAATATTCTTTTAAAAGATGGAAAGGCTTTTCCCTATATTAAGATAGATGTTAAAAATCCTTTTCCAAAATTGGAGATAGTAAGAAAAATAAAAAATGACAGAGCCAAATATTTTGGTCCTTATTTTGCAGGCATTAGTGCTAATGAAATGATGAAAATAATTCAAACAGCCTTTTCGGTTAGAACCTGTAATCTTAAATTTAATTCTAAATCAAAGCCTCCTGCAAGGGAATGTTTAAATTATTTATTAAATCTTTGCCCAGCACCTTGCACAAATAAAATCACTAGTGAAGAATATAGCAAAACAATTGAAAAAATAATTGATTTTTTAAACGGAAATGATAATTTGGTTGAAAAACTTTTAAAAGAAAAAATGTTAAAGGAATCTGAAAAAGAAAATTTTGAAAAGGCTTTGGAATTACGAAATCAAATAAAAATGATTCAAAGACTAAAAGAAAAAGTTATTGCTCAGGTCCCACAAAAAAAAGAAATAGATGTTTTTGCTTATGAAACGAATAATTTATCCGGAGCCATAAGTTTATTGATTGTTCGGGGCGGGAAAATCTTAGGAGTGCAAACAATTTCCACAAGAGATGCATCTCTTGATGAAAGCGAAGCTCTTTCATCTTTTATTGTTCAGTATTATGCAAATGCAAAGTTACCGCAAGTTATTTTAATTAGTCATAACATTCAAAACTTAAACGAGTTAAAGCAACTTTTGAATGAGAGTGGAATAGATATTGAAACAGGGCAAAAGGGCTATAAAAAACTTTTACTAGATATGGCAAAGATAAACGCAAAAGAGCATTTAGGTAAATCGCTTACTAGGGATAGGCAGAAATTTGAAAAAAGCATAGGTGCAATTTTAAATTTGCAAAAAGCTTTAGAATTAAAGAATACGCCCAAAAGAATGGAATGTTATGATATTTCAAACACACAAGGCACAAATAGTGTTGCTTCAATGGTTGTTTTTATAAACGGTGAGAAGCAAACCAAACATTACAGAAAATTTAAAATTAAAACAGTTGAAGGACCGAACGATTATGAAAGTTTAAAAGAAGTTATTATTCGCAGGCTAAACGAACTAAAAAAGGGCGAAGATGAAAGCTTTAAACAAAAGCCTGATTTAATTGTCATAGACGGCGGGAAAGGACAACTTTCAGTTACGGCAGATGTGGTTTTATCTCAAAGACCAGATATTGAAATTATTGCAATAGCTGAAAAATTTGATGAAATTTTTAAGCCAAATAATTCAATGCCTTACATTTTAAAAAAGGGAAGCGTTGAGCTTAGGGTTTTGCAAAATATAAGAGATGAAGCTCATCGTTTTGCTAACGCTTTTCATAGAGATTTAAGGCAAAAGCAAAGTTTATCTAGCCCACTTTCAAATATAAAGGGATTAGGAACAGTTAAACAAAAAGCATTAATTAATCAATTTAAAACAATAGATAATATAAAAAGTGCAAGCATTGAAGAGCTTATGCTTGTTAAAGGAATTCATTTGAATTTAGCCAAAAATATTTATAAATACTTTCACCATATTTAAAATGGAATTGAATTTTTTTATTATAAGTGATATAATAATTTTATGATAAAATACTATGAAAAATCAAAAGCAAAATGCCAAGAATTAAAACACAAAGATAGCATTCTTATTTTAGGAATTGAATCTAGTTGTGATGAGACAAGTGTGGCAATTGTGAAGAATGGTAGAGAAATTTTAACCAACATTATAGCTTCTCAAATAGACATTCATAAAAAATTTGGCGGTGTGGTGCCAGAAGTTGCTTCTAGAAATCATATTTTAGCGATTGATAAAGTTTTTAAAAAAGTTCTGGAAACCGCAGGTAAAAATATCAATGAAATAGATGCCGTGGCTATTACTTATGGAGCAGGTTTAATGGGGGCTTTATTGGTTGGAGTTAATTTTGCTAAGGCATTAGCTTATTCATTAGATATACCTTGCATTGCGGTCAGCCATGTTGAAGGGCATATCTCTGCAAACTATTTAACTCATAAAAACCTAAGGCCACCTTTTATTTGTTTAATGGTCAGCGGTGGGCATACTGCTATTTTAAAGGTTAATAATTACATTTCTCACACATTATTAGGAAGCACGGTTGACGATGCAGCGGGTGAAGCTTTTGATAAAGTTGCAAGAGTTTTAGGGCTTTCTTATCCTGGTGGTGTGCAAATAGATAATTTGGCTAAATTTGGTAAGCCAAATATTAAATTTACGAAACATAATGCGTTGAAAGATAGTCTTAATTTTTCTTTTAGTGGAATTAAAACTGCTGTGATTAATTATGTAAACAGTAAAAAAATGAAAAACGAAGATTTTGTTAAGGAAGATATTTGTGCAAGTTTTCAAAAAATTATTGTTGATGATATTTCTAATAAAGCCGTAAAAGCCTGCAAATTGCAAAATTTAAATAAATTAGTTGTTGCGGGTGGTGTTGGTGCTAACAGTTATTTAAAAGAAAACTTAACAAAATTATGCAAAGATAATAATATAGAACTTTATTTTCCAGATTTAAAACTTTGCACAGATAACGCTGCAATGATTGCTAGTAGCGGATATTTTAATTTAATGGCAGGGAAAAACATAGCAGATTTAAGCCTTACTGCCAAACCTACTGTATCACTCTAAAAAATTTAGTTTTAAAGATAAAGTTTAGTTATTTAATATATTTACAAATCAGATAAATATTGCTATAATGAATAGTTAAAAGATTCTGTTTAATATTTTATATTATGAATTATTAAAAAAATAATGTAAAAAATATTTTAAAAAGGGAAATCTAATGAAAAAAATATACAAATATTGTATTATTATAATTTGTATTACTATGTTAGCTTCAATAGCCTTGTTTCTAAACCCTACGAAAGAAAACATAGTAAATGCTAATACATATGAACAAAATATCATAAAAGGTGGCTTTATTCCAGATGAAGATAATCCCATTGAAATAGTAGAGCCATTTACAAGTAATAAAAATGAATTGTTTTCATCTCCTCAAAGTTCTTTCAGATTAGATGATAAATATTTATTTACTGTGGAAAATCAAGATGGAATGGGGCTTTGTTGGGCATTTGCTGGGTGTAAAACTATTGAAAGTTTTATAGCAATGAATTTCAACGAATATTATAATTTTTCAGAAGCTTGGCTTTCATTAATTAAGGCGGAGATTAGTCAATACAATTCCATAGGTAGCGGTGGTAACTGTAACGACTTGCGACTTATTAATCAATACGGTATAATGCTTGAAAGTGATTTCCCTTATGAGATAGTACATAAAATAGGCAATAATAATTCTCATCAATTTTATGAGGATTATAAAGATAAATCTTCTAAGAGTTTAATATCAGACATCAGTTTTAAATCTTATGGTAATTATAACAAACTATCAAATAAAACACAAATTATAAGTGGGATTAAAGATTACCTGCAAATGTTTAGTTCTATTTTTGTTTCCATATATAGCAAAGGTATAAAAACGGACATTAACGGTAATTACTATGTAAATAGCAAAACAATTTCTAGCGACCATGCTGTTTCTATAATTGGTTGGGATGATGAATATTCTGTTGAGGGCTCAACAGGGGCATGGATTGCGCAAAATAGCTGGGGGGCAGGAGATACTGATAAAACTTATTTTTATATAATGTATGATGATGTTAATGCAAGTGATTATTATGCAATGATAAAGAATGTTACATATAATGGTCATGAAATTAACACACAAGATTTAAATGATGTTGCTTCTTATGAAAAAATAAAACTTGAATCATCAAATTCTAATTATGTTAACTTAAATATTTCTGGTGATTTAATTGCTGATAACTTATTTCTTTATACAGAAGACACAGAATATTTCAACAACTTAACATATTCATATATTGAATATAATGATGTTGATATTGAAGTTGGAGTTTTTAGCGGAATTAATGACATTACAAACGATTTTGATATTGATATAGATTATATAAACAAAACAATTTCAATAGCTTCTAAAAATTCGGGACTGCTTAATGGAACATATAAAGTTATTATAAATGTTGATTTAAATTCAGATAACATTCCAGATGAAACTTATTTAAAAAATTTTGTGATAATTTCTGGTAGTGAATTTGGAATGGTTTTTAGTTGTTTCGTTCCATCATCTGAATGGAATACACTATTTACTCAAAGTTTTAATTCGTATGATATGCAAAATAGCACAACTGAACTATACGGTTATTCAAAAGGTTCAACTGAGCGCTGTTATTTTGGTCTTGAAATGTCAAACCAAAGCAATATAATTTCTATTGAAATTTTACCATTACCTCAAGGTGCTAGTTGTTCTATCTCAAATCAGCCGACATATGCAACCGAAGATTCTTATGCAAATGGTACTTATGCATTAAGTTTGTATGCAACAAATTCAGGCATATATGACCTTGTTTTAAAAGTAACAACAATTAATAGAGCAAGCGATGTTTATGAAACATATGATTTTAATTATAATATAAAATTTTATAATTTTCCAACATCTGCAACAGTAGATATTTTAGGTGTAAGTTATTGTTTAGAGAGCGGGCTGAACTTTGATAAAATAACATATGCTTTGTTTTTTAATGCAAATTCTCTTACTGATAAGTTATATGTAAAAATGCCAGAAACAGGAATTTTTGGATTTTATTTTGATAAAGATAAAACACAGGAACTTTCCATTGATGAAAATGGATATTATTTAACTTACGAAGATCTTGTATTCAGTGGTAAAAATTATTTATATAAAAACGATGTAGGTAAAAAAAGCATAATTATATATGCATTCATAGATGAGTGCAATTATTATTTTAATTATTCTGCGAATGGTGGCGTAGATAGCAGAATTGATAAAGGATTTATAAAGGCTTATAATTCAAATAATATAACGCTTTTGAATACAGGTGATGGAATTTATTGGGCGGGCAAAACTCTTATTGGTTGGCAAATAAACGATTCAGAAATTTTAAATCTTGGTCAAAGTTATAGTGCTTCATATTTAGCAGAACTTGCTGGTAGATTAGAAGAAAGCGGAGCAATTATTAATTTAAACGCCGTATGGAGCGATAACCTATATAACATTGTTTATGACACAAATGGCGGTAGTGGTACGCAGCCCGAATCAGAAATTAACAAGAAATATGAAGATATAATACTAATTTCGGGTAACTCAGGGTTATCAAAAAATGGTTACAGCTTTTCAAGCTGGATAATTGAAAATCTTGATATTATATATTCAGTACCTTCGAACTTAGAACAATCCATAAGTCAACTAGCTTTGTGGGCAGGTGTTGTAGATGAGCCAAATGCCACAATAACATTAAAAGTTTCGTGGGAAATAGTAGATTATAATATTATATTTGATTTTAATGAAAGTCAATTTACGAACTTAATCTATAATATAGAAACATCAGAGATTAGCTTGCCAGAGCCAGATTTTATTTCTGGTTATTTGTTTGATTGGGTTGTAAGTGCTACCGATTCTGTTACAACTTGGAATATTGGAGATAGATTTGAGCCAGCAGAAATTATTAATGGAACTAATTACGGGAATGTAACATTATTAGGTGAATATGAGTCGAATTCATTTACAATAAAATATGACACAAATGGCGGTATGGGAAATTTAGATTATCTTGAACAAGAGGTTGTTTATAGTGAGGAAATTTTTTCAATTGAGTCAATTGAAGATATGTCTGTTTCAAAAGAGCATTTTCAATTAATTGGATATTCTGTAAATGGTGAAATGTTAGACTTAGATGAAAGTTATACAGTTGCTCAACTTGCTACTTTGGCTGAGATTGAAAATATAAATAATTCTATTATAACCCTAAAACTTGAATGGAAAGGTGATGAGTATTCAATAACTTATAATTTGCTCAATGAAAAAACAACGGGCGAATATGAAATTGAAGCATTTGAACCAAGCAAACATATTTATGGAACAGATTCTGTTCTTTATGAGCCTGAATTAATAATTGGATATAGTTTCAGTGGCTGGAAATTATTTGGTTCACAAGAAGTACTTCTTTCGTTAGGGGCATATGATTTTACAGATGATATTGTTTTATATGCCGAATTAACAGCTAAAAGCTATGATGTTTGTTTTTATGACGATGCGGGGGTTTTATATAAGCAAATAATAATGCAACACGGTGAAACTTTTGATAATAACCATATTGAATTTTTCACTCCGACAAAAATTAAAAACGCTGAATTTACATATGGCTTTGCTGGTTGGTTCGATGGTTTAGATGACACAAGTAATCAAATTTTAAATTTTACAATTATGCAAGACAGTTATTTTTACGCAAAATTCACAGGTATTAAAAACAAATATAATTTAAGTTTGTGGAATGAAGACGGAAGTCAAGTTTTATATGAAATAAACGAGGATTATGGAACTGTTATTGTATTAGGTGAGAACCAAGAAACAGAAATTATATATTCTGAATATATTTCAAGCAAGGCAAGCACATTGGAAAACGAATTCATATTTAATGGCTGGTATGCTAACAATATTCCAAACAGGCAAGTGGATGAAGAGCAAATTTTAGAAATTAATTTAACTGAAAACACAAACTTATATGCGGGATTTGTTGCAAGTGTTCGAGTTTATTTTATAGAATTTTATGATACGAATAATAACTCATACCATTTAGAGCCTGTCGAATTTGGTCGTTCAATTTTACTCTCGAACATTGCAAGCCCTGAAAAAACACCAACCGAACAATATTCATTTGAATTTGTAGGTTGGTATGACAATGAGAACTTTGAAGGGGAACCTATAACCGAAATAATTATAACGGCAGAAAATTATAGCGAAGTTGGACAAATTCCTATGTTGCTATATCCAAAATTTGAAAATAATCTTCGCTCTTATACAATTAATTTCTTTGATGACAATAAATTATATTTAACTAAAACTGGTTTTTATAATGAAGAATTTAATGTTACCGAAGATGAATTTAAAATTAACAAACCAGCAGATAAATATTATAGCTATGAATTTATAGGTTGGTATGAGTTTGAAGATTTTTCAGGAGATGTTGTATCCACATTTAATTTAACTGGTGACAAATTGCTTTATGCTCAATTTGATAAAATATCCATATTATTGATTGAGCCATTAGTCTTAACCCTATTGATTGTTTTAGGTGCTTTGGCAGTTATTTTAATAGCGATAGTTCTTTTTAGATTATTAACAAGGAAGA
>JAQVYC010000016.1:19488-23666 GCA_028708805.1 Clostridia bacterium
TATACTTGATTAATCTTTTGAAATAACTAAATAATTTCTTAAACTAAAACTAATAAAAAAGAGCAATTCTCGCTTGTCGTTGAATTGCTCTTTTTTTCATTTTAACTGAACGATTTGATGCATTTCTATTGCTTAGATTTGTTAACATTAACTATGCTAATTCTCTTTTGGGGGTTGATTTCAACTCGTTTAAGAACTCTAATCTTTCGTTTTTTGATTTCACAATACTTTCTATTTCTAAAAATTTTAAGTTTTCCATAATACCAACTACATCTGAAATTGGATAATTTTCATCTAATAACTCTGCAACGATATTAAATGAACCAGTTCTCTTTTGTATTTTCCAAAAAGTCTCATTAGGTTTTGTATTTGTGCAATTGCCTAAATAAACTCTTCCATTATTTGAAATTACATAATAGTGTTCATAAAGATTTTCATTTGTTTTTTGAACAAAGTCTTTGGCATAAAGCATATTCTTATTGCCCGAATAGAAAGATAATTCTTTTAAAGTATCGTTTACTTTTTTTTCAACACGGACAGAAGGATGATTGTTTTTATTATAATAACAAAATGAAAATTTTGGATAAAGTGAACCAATTGCCAAAGTTAATTTTTGCCCTGGAAAATGTTGTTTTTTGTCAATATCATAAGATGTAATATAATAATTCAAGTCTCCATTTTCAGTTCTGTGTCCCGTATTAATCTCTCCAGAAGTAACATAAACTCCCGGTTCATTATTTGAAAATATTCGGTAAGGTCTTACAGATGTTATTTTGGGATAATCAATAGAAAAATTAAGACTGTTTATAATTTTTTCAAATTGTGGATTATTTACAATGTTTTCATTAATTTTAAATTTCTCTTTTATTTCTAACATAAATAATTTTTTATCAGTAGGTTTGAGTTGTTTGTTCATATCTATCCCTCTTATTGTTTTACCCAATTTAGCACAAAAATTGAAAAATGTCAATATACCAATTTTCTGGATAAGGCTTTTAATCAAAGTAGTTGACAAATTTTGCAAGTAAGTTTATAATTTTTTTATTATGTTATATTCAATTAATGATGTGAAAAATTTGTTTTTAGAGTTTTTTGTTCAAAACCAACACAAACAAATAAAAAACAGTTCAATCGTACCGGAAAATGATGAGAGTTTATTATTCATAAATGCAGGAATGACACCTATAAAAAAAGTTTTTACAGGAGAGCAAATTCCAGAATCAAACAGAATGTGCAATATTCAAACTTGCATTAGAACTAATGACATTGACAGCATAGGAGATATGCATCATCTATCTAGCTTTTGTATGTTAGGAAGTTGGAGCATAGGTGATTATTTTAAAGAAGGGGCAATTAATTTTGCTTACGATTTTTTAATTAATAAATTAAAATTACCAAAAGAAAAGATATATGTAACAATTTTCAGCGGTGATTCAGAAAGAAAATTGCCAGCTGATACTGAAAGCGAAGAATTATGGCAGAAAGCAGGAATGCCCAAAAACCATATTTTACTTCGTCCTTTTTCTGATAATTTCTGGCGTATGGGAGATGGTGAAAGTCCTTGCGGACCTTGCACAGAAGTTTTCTTTGATACTGAAAACAAGTCGATTAAATCTTATGAGGAAAGCGGTTTTTTCGATGATAAACAAAGGTATATTGAAATCTGGAATGCTGGTGTTTTTATGCAATATTTACAACATGAAGATGGTTCTTATACTCGTTTAAAGACAAATAGTGTAGACACAGGGGCAGGCATTGAAAGAATGACAATGGTTTTAAACGGGCTAAAAAATGTTTATGAAACTCAGGCTTATGCATCAATAATTCAATTATTAAAAAACAATTCCACTAGTAACAAGGAAAATAGTTACAGAATTATATCTGACCACATAAGAACAAGTGTTTATATCATTAATGCAGGAGTAGAAGCTAGCAATTTAAAAAGAGGTTATGTGCTAAGACGACTATTAAGACGAGCAATGCGACATCTTAGAGCAATAGGTGTAGAAGATGAGTTTTTAAAAACAGTTGTTGAGAGTACAATTGATAATTTAAACGAGTGCGGATTAAATCCTAATTGGTTGTTTTCTAAACAGCAAATTGTTCAAAAAGTTTTAATTGAGCAAGAAAAATTTTCAAAATTATTGGTATCAGGTTTAAAAACCTTTAACGAATTTATTGCATCTGAGCAAAATATAGAAAATGGAAAATTAAATTCTAAACTTGTATTTAAGTTGTATGATACATTTGGTTTTCCTTTTGAAATAACAAAAGAGCTTGCGGAAGAAAATAATTTAAGTGTGGATGAAGCAGAGTTTAATGTCCTACTTGAAAATCATAAGGAATTAAGTAAAGGCAAAACTGGAAAAGTTTATAAAAGCGGTCTTGCCGATACTAGCGAGCAAAGTGTTAAGCTTCATACCGCTACGCATTTATTGCATTATGCTCTTAAAAAAGTTTTAGGAAATCACATTAACCAAAAGGGAAGCAATATAACTTCCGATAGGTTAAGATTTGATTTTAATTTTGAGCGGAAAATGACGGAGGAAGAAGTAAGACAGGTTGAAGAACTCGTTAACCAAGTTATTGAAAAAGAAATTCCAGTTGTTAAAGAAGAAATGAATTTAGAAGATGCAAAAAATAGTGGAGCAATTGGTTTGTTTGATAATAGATACGGCGATAAGGTTACTGTTTACACTATTGGAACTTACAGCAAAGAATTGTGTGCTGGTCCACATGTTAACAACACTAAGGAATTAGTAAAATTTAAAATAACAAAAGAAGAAAGCTCATCAGCAGGAGTTAGAAGAATTAGGGCAATTTTGCAATAGTTATTAAAAAATATGGCACTTTGGCTTTAAGTTAGCTTTAAGTGCCTTTTTATGTATTAAATCTAAATTCAACTTTCCTAGTTGTGATATTTCAACAAATAATATAAATAATTAAATGTTATATTAAGTTCAAATTTACTTGAATTTTGCTATAAAAAATAGTATATTTACATATATATATGATTGATATTTAAATTATTGATATTATTTTCATAATTATTAAATATAATAAAAATATTTATTAAGAATATAGACTTTGTTTATGGAGAGCAGATGAAAAAAAATTTTTACGATGTCAATGACGCAGGTTTAACTTTTTTATGGGCTGTGATAACCCCGCAAATAATTGGAACAATTGCCTATGTAATATTAATGCTAATAGCATCTGATGGCGACGCATTGCAAAATTTAATAAGTCAAACTTTTACAACTTACGCATTATTAATGTTAACACAATTATCTATTGCTTTGGTTTTTTTTATCTATAACAGAAAAATAAATTTTGTTAAAGCAAGTAAAATAAATAAACTTTCAGCAGAAAATATACTTCTTTGTATTCTAATTGGTTTGGTGGCTTTAATTGGATTAACACCCATATCTAACTTATCAGTTGGAATATTAGAAAATATGGGCTTAGTTGTTTCAACAGAGCTTCCTATTAATATAAATAACATTTGGTCATTGTTGCTAGCAATTTTCATGATAGCATTTATCCCAGCGGTAGTTGAAGAACTTGTTTTTAGGGGCGTAATCTTGCAGGGGCTAAGAAAGTTCGGTGTATGGCCTGCAATTTTAGGTTCTTCAATATTATTCGCTTTATTGCATGCATCTGTGGTTCAATTGGTTTACACATTATTGTTTGGTATAATACTAGCAGTAGTTGTAATAAAAACAGGTTCAATAATATCTGCAATGATTTGTCATTTTGTGGCAAATGCTTCATCTTTAATAATTTCATATTTTAACACAGCAGAACAAGCAGTAGACATTAGTATTGATTTTACTTTTGCAATGATAGCAATTTTGATGACAATTTTTACATTTACAATTGTATTTTCACTTGTGAAAAATATGAAAAATCAAGATAAGGTTTATGTGCTTAACCCAGAAGATGTCAAAGAGCTAAAAGAAATAAAAGAACTTGCCAACCTTGCGGAATCGGGAACAAATGATATTGATTCAATTTATGAAGCTCATAAGAACGGTGAAACTAGCAAAAATCAGGATATTATAACAAATCATACACCAAACAATAGCACATATTATTTAAAATTAGGTGTGATTGTGGGAATAGTTGTTTGGTTTTTAAGCTTTTTAACTCTTTTTTAACAAATAAAATAAAACAAA
>JAQVYC010000017.1 GCA_028708805.1 Clostridia bacterium
AAAGCCATTATATCAATTATTTACATATTTGGCAAATATATTTATGGCTTTTTTAACACATTTTAAAAAACATATAACAAAATTAAAAAAGTTGCGTAGTATTCAATACTTAAACACTCTGCTTTTTCAAAATAGTTGTAATTGTTTAGTGTTTGTGATATACTTTTGAAAAAATTTAAGTAAGAAATTACTGGAAATTAGATATATTTGGGAGTATTTAAAATGTACAAGAAAGTTGATTCGAAATTAGTTCAGCCTGAACTTGAAAAAAATGTTTTGCAATTTTGGGATGAAGAAAAGATATTTGAAAAAGTTACTAATTCCAATTCAAGCAGTAAAGCTTTTGTATTTTATGACGGTCCGCCCGGAGTAAACGGAAAACCACATATTGGGCATGTTTCAAACAGAATTTATAAAGATATTATTTTGCGTTACAAAACTATGCAAGGCTTTCGTGTGCTTAGAAAAGCAGGTTGGGATGCTCACGGCTTACCCGTTGAATTGCAAGCGGAAAAAGAGTTAAACTTTAAAAACAAACAAGACATTGAAAAATTTGGATTGGAAAATTTTGTTAACAAGTGTAAATCTATTGTGTCGCAATACCGACAAGATTGGTCAGAATCAACTCGTAAAATCGGTTATTGGGTAGACTTGGAAAAAGCTTATATAACAAGTTCGGATGAGTTTATCGAAAGTGTTTGGTGGTCATTAGATAAATTATTTAAAAAGGGCTTAATTTATAAAGGATACAAAGTTATGCCATATTGCCCTCGTTGCGGAACAAGCTTGTCAACACATGAAATGGCACAGGGCTATCAAACAGTTAAAGACAAAACATTATATGTTAGATTTAAATTAAAAAACGAGTCAGACACATATTTTTTAGCATGGACAACTACACCGTGGACTTTGCCTAGTAATGTCGCACTTGCAGTGAACCCTGATATTGAATATAGTCAAGTAAATTTCGATGGCACTCGTTATATTTTAGCAAGCAATTTAGTTGAGAAAGTATTACCCGAAAGCAAAATTGAAAAAACCTTTATAGGAAAAGATTTAGAGAACATAGAATATCTTCCTATTTATGATATGAGTAAAATCTTTAAAGATAAAAAAGGTTATTATGTAATTTGTGCAGATTTTGTAACGACAACAGACGGTACAGGAATTGTACATATTGCCCCTGCGTTTGGTGCAGATGATAATGAAGTCGGTAGAGTTTATAGTTTGCCTTTTGTGCAATTAGTAGACGAACAAGGTTGTTTCACTTCGGATTTGCCAAAATTTGAGGGCAAGAGCAATATTGAAGTTAATAATCTTGTTGTTAAAGAATTAATGGAAAATGGCACAGCAATTATTCAAGAAGTGGTAGAGCATGAATATCCTCATTGTTGGCGTTGCCATACTCCGCTTTTATATTATGCAAGAAGCGGTTGGTTTATTGAGATGTCTAAGTTCCGTAAAAATCTTGTAAAGAACAATAATTCTGTTAACTTCATTCCTGAAAATGTTAAAGACGGAAGAATGGGAAATTTTGTTGCAAATGCAACCGACTGGAATTTATCTCGAAATAGATTTTGGGGAACTCCGCTAAATGTTTGGGAATGCAAAACCTGCCAACATTGCCAATCAATAGGTAGCAAAGCCGAATTAGAAAAATTAAGCGGACAAAAATTTGAATTTGACCTGCACAGACCTTATGTAGATAATATCGAAATAAAATGCGAGAAATGTGGTGAAATAGCTTTGCGTGTGCCTGAATTGATTGACTGCTGGTATGATAGCGGAGCTATGCCCTTTGCACAATGGCATTATCCTTTTGAAAATAAAGAAATATTTGACAATCAGTTTCCAGCAGACTTTATTTGTGAAGCACAAGACCAAACACGAGGGTGGTTTTACACCTTGCAAGCAATCAGCACGCTTATGTTTGACACAACACCTTATAAAAATTGTATGGTTGCAGGCTTGGTTTTAGATAAAAAAGGTTCTAAGATGAGTAAATCGGCAGGCAATGTTATAAATCCGAACGAACTAATTGATAAATTCGGGGCGGATTCTGTGCGTTGGTTCTTTGCAGAAAACTCAGTCCCTTGGTCAAACAAATTATTTGACCCTGAACATATAGCCGAAGCACAACGAAAAATTATAGGTACATTATGGAACACATATTCGTTTTTTGTATTGTATGCAAACATAGATAAGTTCGACCGTTCAGACAACTTAGAAGGTTGTAAATTATCAATTATGGACAAGTGGATTTTATCTGAATTTAATTCATTATTAGAAAAATCTACTAAGTTAATGGATAATTATAATTTTACCGACACTGCAAGACTTATTGATAATTTTGTTGAAGGACTTTCAAATTGGTATATTAGGCGAAGTCGTGAAAGATTCTGGGTTTCTGGTGAGAATGAAGATAAAACATCTGCGTTTACAACCCTTTATTATATTTTATTTAATTTAGTTAAAGTAATTGCACCAATCACCCCATTCCTTGCCGAAGAAATTTATCAAAATCTTAGAAAACCTAACGACTTGCTTAGTGTTCATCTTTGCAATTTTCCGAAACCAGATTTAACTCGAATTGATACCAACTTAGAAAAAATGATGAATAGCGTAATAAAAACTGTAACATTAGGGCGAGCAGTACGGGCAAAAGCCGCAATAAAAAATAGGCAACCGTTAAATAATATTTATGTATATTCGGTAGAAAATTTGAAATTAAATAACGATTTAAGCGATATTATTTGTCAAGACCTTAATGTAAAAAACTTGGAAATTATTAAGAATACTGCAAAGTATATCATCTTTGAATTAAAGCCACAATTAAAAACATTAGGTCCGAAATATGGTAAAAACTTAAAGTTCATCGCCTCATATTTGTCTAATTGCAATGCAGATGATTTAGTCGAAAAATTAAACGAAGGCAAAGTTAAGTTGGAAAAAGACGGAGTTGAATTTGAATTAACAAAAGACGATGTTTTAATTTATCCACATAGCAAGCCTCATTTTAGTGCTCAGCAAGATAATGGAATAACTGTGATTTTAGACACGGAACTAACTGCTGAATTGGTTGAAGAAGGTATTATGAGAGAAGTGATAAGCAAACTTCAAAACTTACGAAAAGAAGCTGGTTATCAAGTTGAAGATAAAATTGAAGTTGGCTATATTGCTCATCCTGATGTGAAAAATGTAATTGAAAAATATAAAGATACTATAAAAAGTATCATTCTTGCAAACAGCATAAATACAAATGAAAATGAACAAGGAAATAAGTTTGACATTACAAAACAAATTGAGGTAAATGAAATGATATGCACTTTTTCTTTATTAAAAAAAGAACAAATGAAATAACCTGAAAAACTTTTTGCATTGTATGCAATAATAATATTACAACTTAAAAATTTAATGGTATGCAATAAATTTTTTAACTAATTCTTGAACACAAAAAAGCTACAACTTATTGTAGCTTTTTTTATATATAAAAATATTTATTTTAACGAAATTGAGCAGAGAGGTTTTTCTGCAATCTCTTTACAATATTATTAACACAATTATCTATTTCATTTGAGGTCAATGTTTTTTTGAGTGAGCCTATTACAAGTTTAAAGGTTATAGATTTTTTATCTTCTGGAATTTGTTTTCCTTTATATTCACCAACAAAAGAAACATCTTGCAATAAATCATCGTTTTTACTTTTAATAACTTCAAGGATTTTCTCCCACTTAATAGACAAATCAAACAATAAAGATAAATCTCTACTTGTTAGCGGATACTCAGGCAACTGAACAAACTTATTTGTGCGTGAAGGGAAAAGTTTCAAGCTGTCTATGTCTAACTCAAATATCATAACCGCACTATTTTTTATGCCACAATCAAGCGAAATTTTTCTTGATAAAAGTGCAAAGTTCCCTATTTTGTTTCCGCTTTGCATAATATTAAGCCATACAACATTATCAGCCCAAATAGGCTTTTCAATTTTTTCAAAAGTTATTGGCTCAATGTGAACATATCGTGGTAATTCATTAATTATTCCTTTTGCCAACCTAAATATCTCGTTCACATTTTCATAACCAGAAACAAAAGCCCCTGCAACATTTTTGCGTTGCTCTGGCAAACTTTCTTTTTCATCATATATTGATTTTGAAAATTTATCAAAAAAAACTTGTGCAGATTCGAAAATTGAAAACTCATTAAAATAACGCAAATTATCCGCTACGGCTTTTATTAGTCCAGGCAAAAGAGATTTGCGGAGATATTTTTCATCGGGAGAAGGCGGAGCAGAAATCGAAACCATTCCATCTGTATTTGATAAAACCGCCTTTACATATTCTTCACTAATCCAAGGATATGTAAAGATTTCATTCATTCCACATCTAAATGATAGATATTCTTTAATTTTTCTATCTATATCAATTTCAAGTTGATTTATTGAACTTTCAAATGTTGTTGTTATTGGCATGGCTTCGAAATTTTCTAAACCGTATAACCTTGCAACCTCTTCAATAATATCTTCGGGAATAGAAACATCTCCCGTTGACCGCCAACTTGGTGCGGTAATATGCATAACATCTTCTTCAATTCTAACATCAAAACCTAAACGGCTAAGTTTGTTTGCAATTTCTTCATTCGAAATGTTTTTACCAAGTCTTTTTGCCAGCCATTCAAGCGAAATATCAATCTTGCTTTTTTCAAGAGCTTCTTTATAGTTATCACAAAAACCCGTTATCTGCATTTGTGGAAAAAGCTCGGTTAACATTTTCATTGCAAGGCTTAGTGTAATTTCACATCTTTCGGGGTCAATTCCTTTTTCATTTCTAATGCCCGACTCTGTTCTTATTTCGAATTGTGAAGCAGTGCGCCTGATTCCATATGGCTCAAAGTTCGCAATTTCAAATATTATTTTATTTGTTTTTGAAAGAACGGTATCCTTTTCTCCCCCCATAATTCCAGCTAAAGCAAGTGGCCTTTCTTCATCGGCAATAACTAAATTATTCTCTGAAAGGGTGAGTTCTTTCTCATTTAAAAGCAATAGTTTTTCGCCCTTTTCAGCAGGACGAACTATTATATGTCCTTTTATATTGTCTAAATCAAAAGCATGAGTTGGTTGTCCAGTTGCCAACATTATATAATTCGTTATATCAACAATTGCATTAATCGGACGCATTCCAACTCGCCAAATACGACTTCGAATTTCAAACGGCGAAGCTTTGGCTGAAAGCCCTTCAATTTGCACACCCATATATCTCTTGCATTGTGCTGTATCTTTTATTTCAATGTTTAATTTTGGAACAGAAGGCATTTCAAATGAAGTAATCTGTTTAAGCGGTAAATTATAGAACGCCGAAAGTTCACGAGCAATACCATAATGCCCCCAAAGGTCAGGACGGTTTGTTAATGATTTATTATCTATCTCTAATATAACATCATCTAACCCAAGCGCTTCTGCCAAAGAAGTTCCTGCTTCAATTTGGAAACTTGAAAGGTCTAATATTTCTGCCTCTTCTGTGGTAGGGAATAATTCAGAAAGCCCTATTTCAGATGACGCGCAAATCATTCCAAAACTTTCAACACCACGCAATTTCGCATTTTTAATTTCAACAGGCTCACCTACTCCGTGCCAACGAACCTTCGCACCTGGACAAGCCACAACTACTTTCATATCCTTATTTAAGTTGCTACCGCCACAAACAATTTCTTTAATCTCTCCACCTATATCAGTTTTGCAAATTCTTAATTTGTCTGCATTCGGGTGAGGAAGAACTTCTTTTACAATACCAACAATTATTTTTTCAAACTTTTCACTAAGTTGAGTTGTTCCTTCCACTTCCACCGTAGACATTGTAAGGTCATATGCAATGCGTGAAACTTCCCAGTCAGATGGTATTTCCACATAATCTTTTATCCAATTTAATGATAATTTCATTTTATACTCCTAATTGAACTGTTTTAAAAATCTAAGATCGCTACTATGGAACAATCTTATGTCATCCACTCCGTAACGCATCATAACCAAACGGTCTAAACCAATATTTATATAAAACCCTGTAAATTCGGAAGGGTCTAGCCCGCCGGCACGAAGAACATTCGGATGTGGCATTCCACCGGGCATTATTTCAATCCAGCCAACATGCTTGCAAACACTACAACCAGTTCCACCGCATACTAAGCAATTCATATCTATTTCAAAACCCGGCTCAACAAACGGGAAAAATCCAACACGCATTCTAGTAGATACTTTTCTTCCAAATACCTTAGACAAAATGCTTTCTACCATAATTTTGCCAGCAGAAAAAGTAAGGTTGCGGTCAACAATTAATGCTTCATACTGATAAAATGCTCGCTCGTGCCTTGCATCTGTGGACTCGTTTCGATACACCCTTCCAGGATATACAAAACGATACGGAGGCTTATGTGTTTGAAGATAACGAACACTTGCCCCTGTTAAATGTGGACGAAGACATAACTTTGTTTCAGGACTTCCAGTGTCGTGTCCCGCCAGCCAGTAAGTATCCATACTATCCCTAGCCGGATGCTCAGGCGGAAAATTTAGTTTATCAAAAGCATAAAGTTCGCTTGTAATTTCTGATTCTTCAAATATTTCAAAGCCCATTGAACGAAAGGCATCATTCAAATCATAACACATCTGCGTTATCGGATGTAAAGAACCACTAAGAGGTGAAACACCTGGTACAGTGAAATCAAAGTTCTCAGATATCTCGGAAGATTTTAGTTGAATTTCTTCTCTACGAGAGTCAAGCCTTGAAACCAATTGTTCTTTTAGGTTGTATGCTAACCGCCCAATTTCAGGACGCAACGAAACATCAAGTTTAGGTATTTCTTTGAATATTTCTGCAAGAGAGCCTTGTTTGCCTAAAAGGAAGGCTTTCACATCTTGTAATTCTACTAAGGTCTTGGCTTGCTCAATTATCTTTTTTCCTTCTGAAAGTATTGAATCTAATCTTTCTTTCATAAACACTCCATTTTAAGACTTTTAATTTTATATTATAATTTTTAAATCTATCATTAAATTTTAAGCCTTGTTTAAAAAACAAACCACTTACAACAAAGCGATTATATCAAATGCAATTGTATCACAAGTTTTTCGATGATGTCAATCTTTATGCTAAATTTCTACTATTCTATTACCTTTTTGGGTTGTCTGAATTTTTAATTTTAAGATAACTTTTTATGTTGCTTTACAAAATATTAGTTTCGGTATATATTATTTATATGGAACAAAAACAAAATATTTGGCCAAAATATTACGCCAACCAGCTAATCATAGGTAAAGGGAATATTGCTGTTGTTACAGGCTGGACAAAAAAAGAAGATATCTTCGAAAGTTTAAGCTCAGAAGCTAAAAATAAAATCTCGTTAATCGGACAACTTTATTCAAAAGAAGGAATTAATTATATTGTTAGGAATTTATTTTTAAATCCAAATATAAATTTTTTAATTGTAACAGGCAAAGATTTATCTCATAGTTTAGCCGAATTTAAAAGTTTTTTACAGGGTGAGCAAAAAAATTATATTCACGAAGAAATTTCAAAAGATAAGATAAATGAATTTATAAATTATTTTCGCCAACACTCTTTATTCGTTGAAGTATCAGAATTAGAAACAACCATTAAAAACTTGAATTCATCCAAACAAAAATGGACGCAAGCAGAGGTTGACTTTAACGACCACTTAATAAAAGAAGTAAATACTTTTCCTTCCGAAAAGGTCGGCTTTCGAATTGAAGGCGATACGGTATCAAAAGTGTGGCTGAAAGTTTTAGACCGAATTTTTAAATTTGGCTTTGATAAAATGAGTGCTTACGATGAAAACCAAAGAGAACTTGTTAATGTTATCACCGTTATAAATAACGACAACCCTGACAATCCTCAACTTCCGTCTTTCTTGTATTTCAATAAAGATGATTTGAATAATTATTATCCGCAAATGATGACAGACTGCACTTTTGAAGGAGTGAAATATACTTACGGAAGTAGGTTGAGAAATCACGACGGCATAAATCAAATTCAAGGAATAATAGATGAGTTAAAAAAAGAAAACTATTCACGAAGAGCAATTGCTTTTACATGGAATGTTGAAGATGACCATAAAAGCGAAAAATCTCCATGTCTTGATTTAGTGCAAGCCCTTGTTCAAGGTGATTTTTTATATTTAACTGCATATTTTCGTTCTAATGATATGTATAGAGCGTGGCCACAAAATGCTTACGGTCTTTTGAAAATTCAAAAAGAAATTGCTGATGAACTTAATTTAAAAATGGGCAAATTAGTTGTAATTTCCTCTTCGGCACATATCTATGAAAGAGATTTTTTTGACGCTAAGAAAATGCTTGAACAATATAAACCAAGATTAGAATGCGAAATTGACCCAAGGGGAAATTTTATAATTGAAGTTACTAATAATAAAATTATTGTAAAACATGCTGATGCTGAAGGTGGCTTTTTACAGGAATTTCATGGGAAAAATCTTTGTGAAATCAGGGACCAAATAAGCGGATTTATGACAGATACTGCACATGCAATGTATATGGGTGCCGAACTTTTCAAAGCCGAAATTTGTTTAAAAAAGCAAATTCCTTACATACAAGATAAAAATTTATCAATTTAAAAAAGAATGATTGAAAACCTGATTTAATTTAACTAATTCTTAGGATTAGTAAATTTTATTATTGAAAATTCAACAATTCTTGCGAACCTTAGATTGTTTTTTTAATAATCTCTTGTTTATTTTAAAGTAAATTCTTTCAATAATAGCTAGAAAAAAAGTTCATTTTGTTAAATGAACTTTCTAAATTATACTAATTAATACTATTAAAATTTTATTTTTATATCAATATGGCTTGCAAAGCTTATAATTTATGTTTTTAATACTTTTACTTGCAAATCAACCCATATTTATTTAAATTTTAATTCATAACTAAATAATAATTTGTGTCAATTTTTCATTATTGCT
The DNA here is from genome assembly GCA_028708805.1 of Clostridia bacterium. Classification (GTDB taxonomy): domain Bacteria; phylum Bacillota; class Clostridia; order Christensenellales; family UBA1242; genus UBA5489. The sequence goes on from JAQVYC010000017.1 coordinate 8,980, forward strand.
TATAATCTATTAAACAGTAAATTATCCTAATGTGTTTACCGATGTTAAACTAATTGAACCACCAAAATCTTCTAAATCTTCTCCATGTGATACGCTAACATCTCCCGTAAAAGTTACTGTCATAGTAAGTTCTTCGCCAGGAGATAAAGTTTTAGTTACAGCAGGTGAAGCAACTGTTCCTGTATATTCAACTTTAACACCATATGAACCTGCCTCATAAGTCTTGGTTGCAGGGCCTGTGAAAGCAACCGTTAAATATTTAAACTCATCTGCGTCACCAGCGTCGTTTAGAACTGTAACGGTATAACTATATATTATAGTGCCAGTTGAACTGTCGACTGCTTCTAATATAACATCGCCTATTGCTAACACCTTCCCGGTCTCAACTCCAGAGCCACTTATGTTTATTGGGGTAATAGCTTCTCCTCCACCTGAAATGATTGTGTTTTCTCCTGCTAATTTTGTTCCAGATATTATTGCTTTAACATGTGCGGATGCTAAATATGTTACCGAGTTTGAAAAATTCACGGTTAGCTTTGTGGCTGCCATAACACCGACTGTCATTACGGCTAGTACAAGTGTAAGGGATGTTAAACTTGCAATAAGTTTTATTCTTTTTTTCATTCTAAAATCTCCTTAATTTTTACATAAAAACTGTTCATAGACTAATATAAGCAATTTTTTATAAAATACAACATTAATCTTAAATTAAGATTAGCAAACCCAAATTATAAAGTCAAATGATTTTTTATGTATATTGTATTATTCTATAATAAAATAAGAGATTATAGCAAAAATTGATTATAAAAAAATATTTTTTAATAATTAAAAGTTCGAGCAAAATGTTTTTTAATAATTAAGAATTCGAGCAAATCGCCAAACCCTATAAATACTAAATTATAATAATAAAACAAAAATTAAACTAAACACTCCAAGGAAATATGTTTTGAATAAAGACACTCCAACCGCCAGCAGATTTAAATTTTTCTACATTAATTTCTGGCACATATATTTTGAAATTTTCCGGAGCAATATCTTCCTGAAAAATAAATGTAGTAGGGGTAATTTTAGGTACGGTATTTGAATAAAATATTATGCTTTCTAATTGTTGGCACAACAAAAACACCCCCGTTTCTATACTTTCTAGCCGTGAATAAATATTTACTTCTTTAAGTTGTGCACAAAATGCAAACGACCTGGGGTTAATTTTTGTTACCCCTTTTGGAATTGTAACATTTAAAAGATAATTACAATTCATAAATACATAACCGCCCAGATATTTAAGGTTCTTAGGCAAAATCGCCTCTTTAATTACTGAATTTTCAAATGCACCTTCACCTATGCTTAATATTGTTTCTGGTAAAGTAATGTTTTCTAAAAAGCAACATCCTTGAAATGCATATTTGCCTATATATTTTAATCCATTTGGCAATGAAACTTCTGTAAGAACAATCTTCACTGGTTCAAAGGCACCACCTGCTATACCGATTGTATCTGCTCTTAGATTTGCTTGAAAACCTGGTTTGAGTTCTCCTATATATTTATATTTATAAAACCAGTTTCCAATATAAATTAATCCATTTGGTTGATTGTTTAACCACGCAGTCTCGTCAAATGTATATATTCCTATACTTTTTATTGAATCGCCAACTATAATATTTGTCAAATTACTGCATTGATAAAAAGACAGGTCGCCAATTTTTCTATACTATTCGGTAATGTTACTCCAACAATAGCACTCTTTCTTTCAAAAGCTTTTGGCGAAATATATTTGGTACCCGGTGCAATTTCAATTATTGTGCCATTACTCATAGTACCTTTATATGTATAAGCACAACTACCAATATAAACAACTCCATTTGGCTGAGAATTTAACCATGCTGTTCCAGAAAAACATTCCATATTAACCATTGTATTGTTTGAAATATTTACTTTGCTTAAATTAGCACAATTTTCAAATGCCAAGTTTCCTAATTCTGAAACGCTTGAAGGAATAGTAACTTCAACAATTGAATTAAAAGAATTAAAAGCTCCTGGATTTACATTAGTAACTCCATAAGGAATTACTACTTTGGAGGCATTGATACCAGTAACTAGATTTGTTTCATCAAATATAAGCCCCGCAGTACCCCATCCATTAGCAACAATTGCTAAATTAGAAAATACCTTTACTTTATAAATATCATCTATTTTTTCAAGTTTTTTACCATTAGCGGTAATACCATTAAATTGTGGATAATAACTTAAACCTTCATTCACGGTAACCGTAAAAGTAAAACTATCTCCACTTTTAACCGTAATTGATGGATAATCGCCATACTCTATGCCTTCCGCATCAACAAATTGAATTGTATATTGAGGTCTTAAAACATTGTTATATAATATGTATGAACCACCTAAAATGCCTGAGAAAATAATTAATGCAAATATATGAAAGAAATTAAAACCCTTTTTATTTTTATTCGTCTTTTTTGCAATCTTTGAACTTTTAGACTTTTTAATACTCTCTTTTTTATTTACCGTAGGAATGTTCTTTACATCTTTCTTTTTAATCGAGTTACTTACAGAGCTAGTATTTTCAACTCTCTTTTTATTTGCCTTGCTATCTGTTGCGTTAGCCTTCTTTGCATCTTTTGTTTTTTCAATATCCGCCTTATCACTACTCGCTTTTGCAATTTTACTGGTTTGCTTTGTACTATTCACTTTTTGAGTGCTTGTTGTTTTTTTATTGGATTTTGTTAGTGTAACCACGCCTTTTTTAGCCATGTTTTTTTACTCCTTAATATTATATGGCATTATACTCTAATTATTTCATTTTTACAATATTAAAAACAATAAGTTTGATATGTAAAGAAAATATTTAGCCTTAAATCTTGAATTAAATTATTTTGTTATATTTTGTCAAAAATTGTACATATTAAAAATATAAAGTTTTATTAAAATGCTATTAAAATGAAAAAACAAATTTAAGGAGTTCGAAATGGGAAAGAAACGAAAGTTTATTACAAGTATAATAGCCCTTACACTTGTACTAGCCGTAATGACAGTCGGAGTTATGGCCGCAACAAGTCTAACCGTGAATTTTTCAAACTCGGTAACATATACAGCATCCGCACATGTTAAAGCAACAATATCTGCAACACAAACAGCAGGGGCAAATACATCTTTTCAAGGCGGAACTGGCGCAAATCCTACCCCTATAAGCTTGATTGGAAGTGAAGATGAAACCGCACAACTAATTGAGATGGGTGATGTTATATTATCTGCAACAGACACCTCAGTCGGCACTATAATATATAGTTATACCGTTACAGTTCTAAACGAAGCTACTCTTGACGATGAATTTAAGTATTTAACGGTTACTTTCATAAGCCCTGCAACCAAAACTTATGCTGCAGGTTCATATGGTATTGAAGTTGCATATTCAGGAACAGTTGCTTCACCTTCTGCAACTAAAACTTTATCTCCTAGCGAAACACTTACTATGACAGTAACATTTACGGGAGATGTTAGTGTTTCACATTCAGAAGATTTTAGCGGTTCAATTTCTTTGGAATCTGTAAAGGTAGCACCATAATTTTATTTAAATAATTATAGTTTTAATTAATTTTTAACAAAATAGCGATTGCTCTGCAAGAAACATTTTTATAATTTTTAGACATTATATTGTCATTCCGTATTAAATTTATTATGATAATAATTAGTTTTAATTAGTAAAAAAAGGTTCACTTAACAAGTGAGCTTTTTAATTACTAAATCAAAGATTGGATAGTAAACTTTCTTGTTATATTAATAGTCAAACGAATTAACATAAATAAACTGCTATACAAAACAACCGAACAGAACAAATCAGTGGATAAACATAGTCAACCAAAGTTTTAAACGATAATCAACAAAAAAATTAAAGCTTGATTTCTTGGTTAATATTAAAAAAGTTTTTCCACGGGTCAGGCTTATTTAGTCTTTTTAAGGCCTCTGACATTTTTATGTCGTTCGGGGCAATTGTATTTAATTCTTCCCAAAAAATTGGCATTGATACTGGAGCCCCTTCTCTTGCTCGTAATGAATAGGGAGCAATACTTGTCGCCCCCTTACCATTTCGCATAAAGTCTATAAAAATTTTGTTTTTTCTGTTTTTCTTTCTAATATTGTTTGTGTAACGGTCTTCCCAGTTTTGCACCATAACTTCGGCAATTTTCTTAGAGAACTCATAAAATTTATCCCAGTTCGCCGAAGGCTTAAACGGAACTACAATATGATATCCCTTGCCTCCGCTAGTCTTTAAAAAAGAAACAAGCGAAAGCTCATCTAAAACACTTTTTAAATCTATTACCCCCTGCTGAACCTGTTTCAAATCCAGTCCCTCGTGCGGGTCTAAATCAAAAACCATAATGTCTGGCTTATCTAAATTATTAACTTTACTTCCCCAAGTGTGAAATTCTAATGTGCACATTTGTGCCTCTTGAATTAACCCGTTAATATTTTCAATGTAATAAAATTCGGTTTTCTTTCCTTCGCTAGTTTCAACCAATAACGGAACAATTCCCTTGCTTTCCATATTTGGATGTTTTTTAAAAAAGCAAGGTTCTGATATTCCTTTTGGGCATCTGACAATGCTAATCAATCGACCTTCTAAAAACGGAAGCATCTTTTTTGCAACACTTGAATAATATCTCACAACATCAATTTTTTTTATTTTGGGCTTATTATAAAAAAGCTTATTTGGGCTAGAAATTGTTATCTCGCCAAAATTGATTGTGCCGTCTTTATTTTGCTTTTCTGCTAATTTTATACTTTGTGTTTTTTTAGGCTTATTCCCAAACCAATCTTGATTGCTCTCTTTTGGAACATTTAATTCATCAATAGATATTTCTCTTACTACCTCTTTCGCGTTTTTATCTTCTCGAATTCCTTTAAAGCTTGCTTGCCGAAGTAGATTGTCTTGTGTCCAGCCAGCGAACTGAATTTCGACAACTATAAGCGGTTTGACATATATTACTTTTTCACCCTTTTTTGTTTTGGGAGTATGAATAAACGGACATTCCTTTTGGCTAATTTTATCAAGCATCTCTTCAATAGCAGTTGATGTTTTATGTGTCATTCCTGTTCCAGCACGCCCTGCAAAAATCAATTTCTTTTCACCATAATGTCCCAACAAAAGCGAACTAACACCACTAGTTTTTTTACCGGTTAAAGTGTATCCGCCAACAACAAACTCTTGCCGTGAGCGACACTTTAATTTTATCCAATCGCCATTTCTTACTCCGCTATATATCGAGTTAACTTTTTTGCCAACAATGCCTTCAAAATCCATATTGCAAATCGCATGAAAAATCTCTTTGCCGTTTCCTGCGGTGTGAGTGCTGTAACTAATACTCTCTGGCGAATTTTTTAAAATATTTTTTAACAACCTTTTCCTTTCAATTAGCGGTTTTTTCCTTAAATCTTTTCCATCCAGCGCCAAAAGGTCAAAAACAATATAGGTAGGATTATCACTTGTATTTTTCATATGATTTTGAAGCAGTTGGAAGTCTGTCTTGCCGGCTTTATCTGTTATTGCAATTTCTCCGTCCAGAACCATTGACCTTCCCCCGCTTAAACTCACAAGTGCGTTTGCAATATTATTAAAATACGAAGTGAAATTGTTATTGTTCCTTGTTATAAGTCTTACTTCGTTGTTTTCAATAAAGGCAATTATTCTGTAACCGTCATATTTGATTTCATAAACCCAGTCATTCGATTCAGGAGCAACTTTTTTGCTTTGGACACGTTGCACTTCAAGTTCTTGAAAAGGGTTTTTTATAATATTCCCCTTTTTACCTTTTTCAATTTCTTGCATTGTTCGACCTGTTCTTATGCTAGTTTTAAAGTTTGATATGCCATCATTCGCCAAAGAATATTCATCTTTTTCCTTTAACAAAATCCAGTTGTTTTTATTTTCCTTGCCTTTTAACATAATAAGTGCCCAGCCACCTTTAAGTCGTTTGCCATTCAAAACAAACTTTAATCTTCCCTCGGCAAGTCCTTGCCTTACATCATATAAAGGCGACCAACTTCCTTCATCCCAAAGCATAACAACACCGCCGCCATATTCACCTTTTGGAATTGTCCCTTCAAAATTTCTGTAATTAAGTGGATGGTCTTCAACCTGAATTGCAAGCCTTTTATCTTTCGGATTAAACGATGGACCCTTTGGCACCGCCCAACTTAAAAGCACTCCCTGCCACTCAATACGAAAATCAAAATGGTCTTTACGAGCGATGTGATGCTGAATAACAAATTTTAAAGAAGCTTGTTTTTTATGTTCAGTGCTTGCTTTTGGCTCTGAAGTTATATTAAAGTCTCTTTTTCTAACATATTCTTTTAATTTTTCTGTCATGTTATTATTTTAAACAAAACAATATTTTTTATTTTTATTAATATCTTTGATATAAAAAAAGAAGACCAAAATAATTGCCCTTCTTTTAATCCTAATCTCTATTATATTATTCAAAATAATCAATTCTTAAAATAACAATAGCTTTTAATAATTTCTCAATAAATTAGATACGGACCACCACTGATATTTTGCCACTTTTTATAGTAGGTTGTTCCTAAGGTATTTATTACATAATTATTTAAAACTGTAATTATCCCACTACGAGCAATCGAAGTGGTAACGCAATTTGTTTTGGTAGTAGATCCATATTGAGAGGTCTCTCCTACACAGTTAGAAACACTGGCGATTGTACCGTTCACTGTTCCCTTAAAAAAACTATTGATAATAGTTAGACTAGCACCATTATATCCAACGAATCCGCCAGTACGAACAGCACCGCCACTCACTCCGATGTTCCCAATATTATAACAAGCTTCTATATTGTTTGTGGCACTAGTGGCTCCCAGAATTCCACCAATCATAGTTCCGCCCTGAACAATTGCATCGTTAAAACAAGAAATGGTTGAACCGTTATGAGAGGTTGCCGCAATTCCACCAACATCGCTAGACCCCTTTACAGTTCCCATATTATAGCAATTTTTTATAATTCCTAAATTGGAGGCGTTCCACGATGATGATATTCCAACAATCCCACCAACATGGTTTATTCCATAAATTTCTCCAATGTTATAACAATTTATAATTGATGACTGAAATATTGACCCAACAATTCCAGCGGTCCCCATGCCCCAGCCACCGCCACCCAGCAAATCCGAAACTTTCCCATATATATTTCCACTATTATAGCAATTTCTTACTATACTGCCATTGTTGAGTTTGCCTGCAATTCCCGCTTGAGTGTTAGAGGTACTATTACTAGCTGCAACATGACCTGTATTATAACAGTTTTCTATCGTAACCGTCCCACTTCCCTCTCCAACAATCATTCCTAGATGAATTTTTTCACCACTTGTAATATATGCATTTTCTATTCCCAGATTCTGAATTGTTACATTACCGCTAACTTTTCCAAATAATCCATCTTTGTACAATCCACTAATAACATAATCGTTCCCGTCAAAAGTACCGTTAAAAGTTGTTGATTCCCCAATTGAAGTCCAGTTTTGTGGGGTCCCTCCAGTTATTATTGCATTACCGTTAGTCATATTTATCCCAAATGAAATATTCGGATTATAATCAATATCGTCTATTAACATTATTATTGCACCAGTCATTGTGTTTGCAATTGCACTTGTAAAACCTATTCCAGAATTAGCAGTTCCATTTACAATTCCAGCAAATGTCAGTAAACCATCTATATCAGAAACATAGAAAGTGTTGCCACTTGTAACTATTTCAGTGCTGTCAAAAAATACGGCTGTGCCTGAACTTTTTGTTACATATTTTAAGTCATAGTCTAGCCAAGAAGCATATAGGGTTTTATCTTCTTGCATATCCCAATTCTTAACACTGCTTCCGTCAGAGTTATAATATTTTGTGCCACTGCCATTCGTTCCCGAGTAATACCCAGCGAATATAGCCCCATCTTTTGCAGGTGGTGTTATTGCTTGCATTTCCGCGTTATAAGTTGTTGTTATGTTATCGGTTCCACCAGTGCCACCATCTTTATCTAATGTTATTAGATATTGAATATCTAGTTCAACATAAACTTGCCCATCTACTTTGTAAGAAGGAATAAACAATTTACCTGTTTCGGCATTATATTGATAATCATAACTGCTAAGTAAAACATCTTTTACTTCAATTGATTTTATCTGTATCGACCCGCCACCAGTCAAAGTTAATATTGTGTCGAATGGCATATTTTCACAGTAATATATATTAGAATAAGTTATTGCAGAAGGTCCTGTCTTTTGAATTTCTTTGGTAAAACCTAATGAAATAGAATATGTTAGTTCACTATTCACCGCATTTATATACATTAAATTATTATTGTCTGTTATTAAATCATGAATCAAACTCTTGCCAGCAACTTCATCAGACGAATTTATAGCTGAAATATAAGCACTTATATTTTTTGTTTCTAGATTAGTAATTTTAAAATAAACACTATTACTATATGCTATTAAATTTAATTCAATTTCTATTCCATAAAAAAGCCCATTATCAAACATACTTGAAGTTTCGGTTATAAAACTATTGTTAACGAACTGTTCTCTGCTATTATAAATTGTAGTATAGGTTCCTTCCTCTGCATCAGATATTTCTATTTTTGAATGTACTACTGGCATATAAACTAAACTCAAATCAAAGTTCACTTTTAAATTTGAAATAGCTGACACTCCCACCATACATAGCAGTCCCAACATAACAAATACAAATATTAAAGCTATCCAAGATTTCCCTTTTGCCATCCTACTCTCTTCTATTTTTTTTATAAATATATTTTATGTGATTTTAATTTTTGCAATTTTTTTAATATTATCACTTTTACTCAATTAACATAATTTTTATAATGTAGTCAACATTAACTTTAAATGTTTTATTGTTTATGCTTTTGCATTTCTTTAACATTTCCTTGCGTGCGAAATCAGAATAAAATCACTTGTATTTGGCACTAACATTGAATTTTATTACAAGAAAAAATGGTTAATTCTAAGTCAGAACTTATTTAACCAAATTAATTTCAGCTGGTTTTTTTACAATTTATTTTAAGGTATAGAATAAAATTTTTAAAATAAAAGAGCAGTATAGCATATAGACATAAGCGGTTTCTAAAATACAAATCAAAGTAATGTACAAATACGAATTCAAATGGCAATAATGCAACAAATTCCAGAAGCAAAATCCGACCTTTTTAGGTGAGAACTTACCCAACCAAATTAATTACGGCTGGATTTGCTTGCTGAGCTTCTGCTTTTTCTATTTGAATTATCACAAGAGCCTGATTCGGAATTGTTCATAATATCTTTACTCCTATTACAATATCCTATTTTTGAATATCGTAAATTCATAACTATTAGGAAGTCTAGAATCTTCCAACAGCAAAAGATTTTTTTATTCTTTAATTATTCACTACCCTATCTAACTTTTATATGTTATTTTTAAAACAAGAGAAATAAAAAAGAGCTGACAATTTCAGCTCTTTATTTATTAGTATACAATAAGCACACATATTCAACAATTAATTAAATTTGCTTGCTAAGTTTTTTTCTCTCATTAATATAAGCTTTTTATTTCTTATACAAAAACCAAATAAGGTTCAGGTTGTTCACGCCAACTTAATAAATCTAATTCGCCTGAATAATTTGTTACATATTCATTTAATTTTATAATGATACCTGAATGGTTAATTGCCTCATTGTCACAACCCTCGCCAACAGAACCATTCCCAACAAAGTTAGAGATTGTTGCAGCAGCATCGTTAATTAGTCCGCTATTATGACAGTAAGTTATTGTAATATTGTTATTCATACGACCAACAAGCCCTCCAGCATAACTTGGAGTCTTAACATTGCCAGTATTATAACAATTTGTAACTGTGACTGACCACCTGTCTGCATAACCAACAATTCCCCCAGCGTTACAAGCAGAACTATAAGAAGGTGGAACATTTCCATTTACATTGCCAGTATTATAACAATTTGTAATATTGACACTAGCATATGCATAACCAACTATACCTCCGGAATTAAATGATCCATTAACCGTTTCTGTATTATAGCAGTTTATTATATTTGCACCTTCAACTCTGCCAACAATACCACCCACAGAATTACCCCCAGTTACTTCGCCTGCATTATAACAGTTTATTATATATCCATAATAATTTATAAAGCCAACAAGACCGCCAACATTTTCGCGTATACTTCCGTTTATATTTCCTGTATTGTAACAGTTTGTTATGTATGTATCATAATGCGCATAACCAACAAGTCCGCCAATATAGCCAGTATAATTATTGGTATTGCTACTAATATTTCCGCCGTTATGGCAATTTAAAATCGTTACCGTATATGTATATCCTGTAATGCCACCTAAATAATTTTGCCCGAAAATATTTGCATAATTATGGCAATTTGTAATAGTTACTTCATTGGTATACCCCGCAATGCCACCAATATAACTTGTGCCACCTAAATAAGAATTTTCAATTGTTAAATTTTTTATTGTGGCATTAGTTGCATAGCCAAATAAACCAATATAATTACCTGAACTTACATATAATCCACTGATTGTAAAATTATTTCCTTCAAATGTGCCTTGGAAAGAATGTGATGAATTTCCAATTGGCATCCAAGAAGCTGGTGTGCCTTCCCCGCTTATATCTGCCGTGCCATCTTCATTCATCCCCAAAGTAAATCCTGGGTTATAATCTATATCTTTATATAAAATTATAGTTGCTCCTGCCATTGAATTTGCTACCCCACTGGCATTATTAAAGCCAACATCACTACCATGATTAGTGCTTGTGGTATCGGTTACCCCCACAATTGCGGAAAGTGTTAATAAACTATTAATATTTGTTATATAAAATATTCCGCCATTTGTTTCATATTCAATTCCATCTATTGTAACTGTCGTTTCTGTACAAGAGGTCGCAAGACTTAAGTCTAATTTAACACCGAAAACCTTTAAATGTGATTCCAAGAGTTGCCATTCACTTAAATCTAATTCACCAGTATAAACATATTCATTCAACTTGTTAATTATGTTTTCTTGTGTATCTATACTACATCCTTCACCAGCAGTACCATATCCAATTAATTTTGCTGGTGTTTTATCATTAAGGTGATGGCAATAAGTTACTGTTCCATTAAACAAATTACCTACAATTGCACCAACATAATCGACATCAGTTCCCGTTATAGTTCCACTATTATAACAATTAATAACATCAGACTTTAAATCTCCTACAATGCCGCCAGCACCATAATTCCCAGTAACATTTCCTGTGTTATAACAGTTTATGATAGTAGAAGCTTCTGCACAACCAACTATTCCACCTGGAAAAGAATCCCCACTCGCATTAACAATATTTGAATTATAACAATTTATTATAGTTATATTGTTTGCATAGCCAGCTATTCCGCCTGCATAATCTACATTGTCAGCCGTTGTTGTGCTAGTAATTTCACCATTATTGTAACAATCTGAAATATTGCACATAGCCTCACCAGAAACTAAGGCTACAATTCCACCTACATAACTTGCATTATATGATTGATTAATTATTTTTACATTTGCAGTATTACAACAATTGGTTATATAGCTTGTTAAATTACTTGTAAACACCCCAACAATTCCACCAGCGAAAGCATCTATAGAATCTGTAACTGCCGTTATTGTAATATTTCCAACATTATAGCAATCTGTTACTGATGAGCCTAAATCTGCAAAAGCAACTACGCCACCAGCAAGCAAATTAATGCCCTCAATACTGCCTTCGTTGTTACAATTTGTTATAGTTGAACTTAGTGTAATAAAACCTGCAATTCCACCCGCATAACTCGCCAAATCTCCATTGTTGTTTATATTTATATTTCCAGCATTTTGGCAATTACTTATGGTCGTATTATCCGCTTCTCCTACAATTCCGCCAATTCCGGATAAATCAAAACCATTAATATCTCCGGAATTATTGCATTTTTGAATTATTGTATTTTCAGAAGCCCATGCCACAATGCCTCCAGAATAGCCACTTACAACATTAATATTTCCAGAGTTATCGCAATTGATTATTGTACTTTCAGATGCATCGCAAACAATGCCTCCTGCACCATAGTCTTCAAAACTGCTGATATTTCCAGAGTTATCGCAATTAGTTAAAGTCGTATCAGTAGCAACTGCTACAATACCTCCGCTGAAATTTCCGCTCATATACGAATTTTCAACGTTACTATCGTTTATTTCAGCTGAGTTTGCAAGACCAAATAATCCTGCATAAGTAACATTCTCAACATATAACCCGCTGATTGTAAAACTGTTTCCATTAAAAGTTCCACTAAAAGCATAGTCTGTTTCTTCATAATTTAAACCTATTGGCTTCCATAAAACAGGTGTGCCTTCACCACTTATATTTGCCGTACCATCAGAATTCATATTAAAGGTAACTCCTGGATTATAATCAATATCCTCTATTAACATTATTATTGCACCAGCCATTGAATTCGCATTGTCTTTTGAATTTGCAAGACCACAATTGTCGTAAATTCCTGTGGTGTCAATACCTCCAACAATTGCGGAAAGAGTTAAAAGTCCGTCAATATCATCTATATAAAATGTTGTTCCGTTTGTTTCATATGTTACACCATCTATTGTAATTGTTGTTGCTGTGCACTCTGTTGCATCTTTCAAATTTCGTGGCAAGTCCTGAATGCCGAAAATTTTTAAATATGGTTCTGCAAACTGCCACTCACTTAAAGTATATGGTGGTGTTTCATATGCTAGCAGGTCTGTGATAAATTCATTTAATTTATTTATTATTCCAAAATGACTAATACCTTCATTATCACAGCCTTCGCCAACTGTACCTGCACCAACTAGGTTATCAAGTGTTGCTTCGACTTCATTAACAAGCCCGCTATTGTGGCAGTTTGTTACAGTAGCGCTATTAAGATCACCCATCAAACCACCAATATAGTTTACCATGCCACTAACATTTCCAGTATTATAGCAATCATCTACAAGCCCATCATATACATAAGCATTAACACCTCCAATACAACTAAATTCAATTAAAACGACTCCGGAAATTTCGACATTAGCTGTGTTAAAACAATTTATAACATCACTCCTACTGCAATAACCGTTAATGCCACCTAAATTGGCATAGGACTCACTACTTACAATGTTGACATTAATGTTTCCAGTATTATAACAATTTACTGTAAAACAGTAGGATATCGTACCATTAATTCCACCAGCATCAGCGCCATTTCTATTAAAAACAGAGGCATTAACATTTCCCGTATTATAACAATTAATAATTGCCATCCCATAGGAATATCCAGTGATTCCACCAACCTCAACTTGTGTACGATACCAGTCATCTTCATAAACACTTATGCCACTAATATTTCCATTGTTATAACTGTCTATTATCTGTTGATTGCGAGCTATACCAGCTATACCGCCTGCAGACGAGCCAGTTGCTTCAGCCACATCACCTTCAGTGTTGTACACTAGAATTTTACCTGTGTTATAACAGTTCATTATTATACTTTCATTTGGCTCAACTTCTGGTGCACAGAGTTGTGGATTAGAGTTAGTAGTTAAAGGCTTAGGTGAATCTACATAGCCCCCCCCCAAATATCCATATAAGCCAACAATGCCACCTGCAATAAAACCACTTTTTACATTGCCAGTATTGTAACAATTGGTTATAACTGCATTTTCTGCCCACGCAACAATACCACCTGCACAGCCATATAACGATCCAAAATAAGAGTTTTCTATGCCAAGATTTTTAATTTCAGCTCCATTCATATAACCAAACAGTCCGGCAGCCCAATTTTCATTATAATATAAACCACTTATTGTATGATTGTTTCCATCAAAAGTTCCGTTAAAAACATAGCATTCGGAATAAAACCAATCATCAAATTCTTCATCATAATACCACCCACCTGGTGAACCTATTGGAATCCAAGATATTGGAGTTTCTTCTGTTGCATTGCCTTGTGCATCTAAAATTATTGGATCACCAGCAGCATAATTCAACCCCGTTATCTCATGGTTATTTATGTCTTCCATTGCCATATCAAATGTAAAGTTTGGATTGTAATCAATATCATTGAGTAAAACGATTGTAGAATCTTGCATTGTATTTGCAAATCTAGCAGTGTTTTTTAAGCCACAATCAATATGTCCAGTTTGAGTTGTGTCCATTCCATTTACTATTGCATTAAAACTTAATAATCCGTCTATATCGGAAATGTAAAAAGTTGTATTTGATGTATGAATAACATGGCGATTTATGGTAACTGTAACCTTATTACACGCAGTTACATCCTTTAAATCATAGCTGATTTCAGTATTGAAAACTACTAGATAAATATCTATTG
>JAQVYC010000018.1:0-16356 GCA_028708805.1 Clostridia bacterium
CTAAAATCAGAACAGTGGCAGCTGCTTCTAAATATTTTTCTACCATTTCTGAACGGTCGGTTTGAGAATTAACATTTATTGGAGTTAAGTTTGTTACTGTTTGATTATATTGTCCTGAATTTCCTATGTTATAATCATTTTTGAAAGTATAAGAACAGCCTACATTTAATATTACTATTAGAAGAATAGCTAAACTTAGTAAAAGATTTTTTATTTTTATCATATTTTTTTCCTTTTATATTTTGATTTATTATAGTTAATTTTATAAATTTTAATTATAATTTTAATATATTTCCAGTATTTTGCTGTTAGCTATATAAATTTTTTAGATTGTATTTAAATGGTATAGAAAAGCCGAATTGTTTTTGGAACTTTTAAGGCTTGTTAAGCCAAGTCTTGTAGGGCATTAGACCTGTGGCTTTGAGTGTATACAATCAGTTGACTTATTAATTATATAATATAATAAAATTGCGGTATCTGTCAAGCAAATGCTTTGATAAACAAGCAATTTTAAAATAGGCGTTTGGTACATAAAAATATTAAACATTAGATTAAAATCCTTGCGTTAATTGTATTATTATGTTATTCTAATTTGATAAAAACATAAATAAAAATGTAAGAAAAAGTTAAAAATAAATTTAAAAAGGATGGGAGAAATGAGAAAACCATTAGTTGCAATTATAGGCAGGCCAAATGTGGGTAAAAGCTCATTTTTTAATTATATAGCAGGTCAACGAATAAGCATTACAGATGCAACTCCTGGTGTAACGCGGGACCGTATTTATGCAGATACAGAATGGGCGGGGCATCTTTTTACACTTGTAGATACAGGCGGTTTAGATTCAAAAAGTTCGGATGTTTTTCAAAAAGATATATTTGAGCAAGCACAACTAGCAATTGAGTTTGCTGATGTAATAATTTTTATGGTTGACGGAAGAGATGGCATTACTAATACCGACAAAGAAATTGCTGATTTTTTAAGAAAGAGTAGAAAAAACATAGTTTTGGCAGTAAATAAATTAGATAATTTTGAAGTCGAAAATACTTACGAATTCTATGAGCTTGACTTAGGAATTCCTTACCCGATATCCGTAATGCAAGCAAAAGGGTTAGGCGAAATTTTAGATGAAGTGATTTCATTTTTACCTAAAAATTCAGAAATCATAGAAGACTCTTCCATAAAAATTGCCGTAGTTGGTCGTCCAAATGCAGGGAAAAGCTCAATTGTTAATCGAATTTTAGGTGAAGAAAGGGTAATGGTGAGCGAAATTGCTGGCACAACAAGAGATGCAATAGATAGCAAATTCAAGTACGAAAAAAAAGATTATTCAATTGTTGACACCGCAGGACTTAGAAGAAAAAGGGCATATGAAACAGACAGCATTGAGCATTATTCAGTATTGCGTTCCATAGAAGCAATAAAACGAGCCGATATTGTGCTGATAGTCTTTGATTCCAGTGAAGAAATCACTGAGCAAGATGTCCGAATTGCAGGACTGGTTCACGAAGAAAATAAGCCTTCTATTATAATTATGAACAAATGGGATATTCCCGAAAAAGATGATAAAACTATAAACAAATATAATAAAATTTTGGAAGAAAAACTAAAATTTATGAGTTATTTTAAAGTGTTATACATTTCTGCTAAAACAGGAAAAAGATTTGGTGAAATAATGCCCGAAGTGGACAAGGTATTGGAAAATAATTCACGTAGAATAACAACAGGCACTTTAAACGAACTATTGGCAAATGCTATTTTGGAAAACGAGCCACCTTTCAGGAAAAACAGGCGTTTAAAAATCAAATATATAACGCAATCTGAAATAAAGCCTCCAACTTTTGTATTATTTGTCAATGAAGCAGAATTATTGCATTTTTCATATATAAGATATCTAGAAAATTATATAAGAAATGCAGTGGATTTTTCGGGTACTCCAATTAAATTTGTTATAAGGGGTAGAAAAGGTTGATTAGCAAGACTTTAAAATTAAATTAATTTATATTTTGAGAAAAAAGGATAATTTATGGGGGCATTAGAAATAGCTTTATTTGTTATGTTGATATTAGGTTCTTATTTTTTGGGTAATTTTAATTTTGCTAGAATTATATCCAAAAAGCAAAATAAAGACATAACAATGCAAGGCAGTGGTAATCCCGGAACAATGAATATGTTGAGAACCTTTGGAATTAAACAGGGGTTTTTAACTTTGGTTTTAGATGTTATTAAAGGTGTAATTCCTGCTGCTACTGGATTTTTAATTTTTGGCGGAGCTTCAGGCGGTGCTATGGCATATATTGCTCTTTATTCCGCAGGTCTAGCAGTAGTTTTAGGGCATAATTTTCCTGTTATCTATAAATTCAAAGGCGGAAAAGGTGTTGCCTGTATGCTGGGAGTTTTTCTAGTTGTGCGTCCTATTGAAACACTAATTGTCGTACTTGTTGTATTTCTATACCTTTGCATTTTTGACTATGCTGCGGTAGGCTCTTTTATTTTAATTACCGTTATAACTTTGGTTGAGGCTTATAGCATAAATGGTGCGAATTATGATTTAACTTACGAGTTAATTTTGAAGTGTTTGCTTTTTGTATTATTCTTTTTAACATGGTTTATGCACAGACAAAATATATTCAGAATGCTCATAGGAAAAGAAAATAAGGTAAACTTAATGAATTCTTTGAAAAAAATAGGTAAAAAAGATAAAAGAAATAAAAAAGAAGAAAAGCGAAAAGAAATTGGCTAAATATCTTAAATTGAACATTTTTAAGTTGTAAATTAAAAAAGTGTAAAAGCAAAATACTTAATTTGCTCAATAAAGGCTTTTAATAAATTTTTGCACATTATGATGATAAGGAGAAATAAATGAGTTTAGAGCAGATTTTAATTTTAATTTTAGCCATTTTTATACTTATATGTTTATTTGCTTATATTCTCGCAGGTGAAGTTTGCTATAAAATTTGTTTAAAGCGAAGAGCAATGGCAGAAAAAATTATAAATTATGAAATGGACGCTTTGGCAGATAAATTATACAAAATAGATTACAATTGGTGGAAAAAATATGATTTTAAAAAGATTTGTGTTAAAGGGCATAAGGGTGAAAATCTTTATCCTATGTTTTTGAAGTATCACGAATCAAAAAAAGTAGCAATTATCATTCACGGCTATTTTGCTAGATTTGAAGAAATGAATAAATATGCTGAAATGTTTTTAAGTTTTGGCTATAATTTGGTAGCAACTCAAAATAGAGGACACGGTGAAAGTGAAGGCGCTTATGTAGGAATGGGCTGGCTGGACAGGCTGGACATTTTAGAAATAATTAAAAAAACCATAGAAGAATTTGGCTCTGATTGTGAAATTGTACTTTTTGGGTTGTCAATGGGTGGAGCAACGGTTTGTATGCTCTCTGGCGAAGAATTGCCGAAAAATGTAACACATTTGATTTCAGATTGCGGTTACACTAGTGTATATGAAGAATTTAAAACATTTGTAAAGAGGGCTGTGCCAATACCTCTTTGGTTAACATTAATTATTTTTAATGATTATACAAAATTAAAATGTGGCTACACACTTAAAGAAGCCGACAGCACTAAAATGTTGCCAAAATGTAAAATTCCCATTTTATTCATACATGGTAAAAGTGATGTGGTTGTGCCTTATTATATGTTGGACAAATTATATAGCTGCACACCGAAACATTTGAGATATAAAAAATCTTTTTCAAACACAGGTCATGCAGAATGCTTGCCGTATAATGAAAAAGAATATAAAGAAGTTGTATTGAAGTTTTTGAAAAATACTAAAAAATAAAAAAAGAGCAAACCTAATAAATGGAACCAACATTAATGTGTTTGTTGAGCTTAAAGGCTTTAAATTAAGTAAAGAGAGGCGATAGTGGACTGGAATAAAACTCTATATGATATATTTGTAATAGGTGGTTTAAGAATTTTAGAATTATTAGCTATATTTTTAGCTGGGTACTTAGTTATTTTTATAATGAAAAAAATAATTAAGCATATGTTATCTAAAAGCAAAATTGATGGTCTTGCTAAAAAGTTTATTTTCCGTTCAATAACAATATTTTTATATACAATTTTAGTTATAATTCTAATTCAATTTTTGGGTGTGCCTATAACTGGTTTGTTAGCAGGTTTAGCGGCAATTGGTGTTACAATAGGGCTTGCTTTGCAGGATAGCTTGTCTTCACTTGCAAACGGTATTATTCTAATATTCACAAAGCCTTTTAAAAAAGATGATTCAGTTACCATTAATGGTATTTCTGGCAAAATTGTAGCAATTCAGTTTTTTAACACAATTATAGACACTTGGGATAACAGAAGAATTATAATTCCAAATAAAAATGTTGTAAATTATCAAATTGAGAACACAAATTTCCACAGCACTCGTAGATTTTCTTTAAATTACACTGTTTCATTAAATACAAATATTCAAAAAATAAGAGAGTTAACAAAAAATGTTTTGTTGTCAAACCCGAATATCTTCACTAATCCAGAGCCTTCTTTTTTTGTTAGAAATGTACACAATGATGGCATTGATATTGAAGCAAGAGCATGGACAAGTTCTGATATTTTTGACACTATTGAAACACAAATGTATGAACTTTTATTTAATGAGTTCAAGAAAAACGAAATTGAATTTGCTCGAAAAAGTATGATTATGTTTTCTGAAAACCGACAAAAAAATTTGCAGTTCGACTCAACGCCTTTACCGAAAAGAGATTTAAACCAAAATCCAAAGATAAACGAAAGGCAAGAGTATGAATTTGATGATTTTCTAGGCAAAATTATATTAAAAAGAAAGAGAAGAAAAAACAAGAAAATTCAGGAAGAAAAAATTTTAAAACAAAAAGCCAAGAAGAAGGAACCTGAAAAAGATAAAATTAATAAAACAAATTTAGAGAAAGAGCCTGAAAATAAAAAACAGGTAGAAGATACAAAAAAGAAGCCTGAAAACAAATAAATTTTTAGCTTTGATTAATTATTTTTTGCACTTCATTTCGAGCAAGTTCATCACAACGATTATTAAATTCATTATCAGAATGACCTTTAACTTTATTCCAAGTAATATTATGATAATTAGTTAAATTGATTAATTTTTCCCATAGGTCTTGATTTAAGACCTCTTTTTTATTAGAAGTTTTCCAGTTATTTTTTATCCAATTTGAAGTCCAATCTTTTAAAAAAGCATTAACAACATAAGCACTGTCGCTAAATATATCAACATTGCATTTTTCTTTTAAGGCCTCTAAACCTTTAATAACAGCTGTTAATTCCATACGATTGTTAGTTGTGGTTTTTTCGCCACCAGAAAGTTCTTTCTTTTTGCTTTTATATATTAAAACAACACCCCAGCCACCAGGACCAGGGTTAAAAGAACAAGCACCATCAGTATATAAAATAACATTTTTCATTGGCAGGGATGGAAGGAATCGAACCCTCAAATCTGGTTTTGGAGACCAGGGTTATGCCATTTAACTACATCCCTATATTAAAAATTCATATGATTTAAAAATCAAATTGAATAATTTAAACTACGATATTATTGCATATCACACGAAATATGTCAACTGTTAATATTAAAATAATATGCTTCCATTATAATGAAAGTTAATGTTTAATTAAATATATCCACCAATAAATTTTCTAATTTTTTAGATAATGCTCTAATGCTTTTTACTGGTGCAGTTATGTATTTAAAGCTTATAATAAGTGCAGTTACATTTTTTATATCTTGATTTTCACAGTTTGCAATTATAACATCTGATATATATAAAATGTTTTCTTTAAGATTTTGATTAATTCTTTTTTCTAAGCTTAAAACCGATTTAATTTCCCGACAAATTTCTTTAATCTCAGATAAAAATATTGTTAACTTTTCATTTGATACAAAATTGTCATCTTCATTGTCGGTTTCTTCAAAATCATCTAAATTATAGTCCAAATCTTGACTTAAATCTTCCTCTTCATATATGCTTTCTTCTTCGTTTAATTCTTCATTTTCAGTTTGATTATTTAATTTTTCAGATTCCAACTTTTCATCTTTTCTTGTAATTACATTACTATTAATATCTTCAATTGCAATTTCAAAGTAATCTGCTATTATGTTGCGGAGCGGAAGAATTATTGCAGATGCAAAATTCAAATAGTCCTGAGCAGGTCCTTTGTCGCTATTAAAAAATTCTTTTAAGAAAGCATCAAGATTTATATCTTTATTATCTATTGATGCCAAAATGCAAAAAATCAAAGGTAAAACCTTTTCAGATTCTTCTGGCAACTTAAACCGCTTGCCTGAGCCACTTCGAATTTGTGCTTTCGAAAATTCCTTTTCAAAATTAAAATCATTCATACAATTTGCAATTAAGGTATAAACCTCCTTGCTTTCTGTAATATTTTTTAAAATATTAGTAATCTTATAATTTACTAAAATAAACTTCCCGTCAATCATATCATTACAGCTAGAAAGCAAATTACATATTTTAGCATATTCTTCAAGTGAAACCATAAAATTTTTCTCCATTAATATAACATATATAATATAACACAAATTTTATAAAAAGAAAGAATTTTTTAAAAGAAAACAATAAATTTTTTAAAAAAAGCAACAATTTAACCAGAAATCAAGTTAAAAATATTTTGTCAAACAGTGCAAATTGATATATTGGTTTACTTTATTTATTTTTTTTGTTAATATAATTATATGAATTTTTCACAGGACTCAACCGTTAGTAAATTAATTATGCTCTTTGTCTTTGAAAAAATGGAAATGCCTTTAACAGAGCGTTCTATCATAGATATTTGCACAAGTCAGAATGATTGGCTAAACTATATGGAATGCAAAGATGTGCTTTTTCAATTACTTGAAGCTGATTTTATTTATTGTATAGATAATCAAGGTAGCGAAGAGCGGTATACAATTACATTAAATGGTCAAAATTGTTTAGAGCATTTCTATCAACGCATTTCAGCAGATTTGCGTGAACAAATAATTGATTATATAAAATATAATAGGTCTCATTTTAAAAAATCACAAGAATATGTTGCTGATTATTCAAAAAACAATGACGGGACATATCTGGTTGTTTTAAAAATTCGTTCGCACACGGTTAATTATCCTATTTTTGAAATTAAAATTGCCACTTCATCTAGACAAGCGGCAATTGAAACTTGTAAAAATTGGCGAGAAAGCGCTCATCAAATTTACGAACAAGTTTACCAAAGTTTATTAGAGTAAATAAAATTTTGGTTGAGCAATTGTTTTTTATCATATTATTGTTTTTTATCATAAATTTATCTAATTTTTTAAAACTCAAATTAAAAGAAAGGATATTTTTTTTATTATTCTTTTTACTTGATTTATAAAATTACATTTGTTAAAATTTAATTAAAGGAATAAAAAATGTCAAAAAAATATGTATATTTATTTAAAGAAGGTAATGCCTCCATGCGAAATTTGTTAGGAGGTAAAGGAGCAAATCTTTGTGAAATGACAAGGTTAGGGTTACCTGTTCCTTCTGGGTTTGTTGTTTCGACTTCGGCCTGTATGGAGTTTAATAAAAATCAAACTTTAAGAGAAAAAATTGAAAAACAAATTTTCAATGCTATAAAAAAAATTGAGAAGCTAACAGGCAAATCGTTTGGGAATGCTCAAAATACTTTAATTTTGGCGGTGCGTTCAGGCGCACGCATTTCAATGCCTGGAATGATGGATACAATCTTAAATCTGGGTTTAAATGACGAAATTGTAGAGGGGATTGCTAGTCAGTATAATCCCCGTTTTGCATATGATAGTTATCGTAGATTTATTCAAATGTATTCTAATGTAGCTAAGGGAATAAAGATAGAAGAATTTGAAAATTTAATTGATGTCATTAAACAACAAGAAAACATAATACTTGATAAAGATTTAACGACAGAAAATTTTAAAGATTTAATTAAGTTATATAAAAAGATTTATAAGAAAAATACAGGCGAAGAATTTCCGCAAGATGTTAAAATTCAACTTATGGAAGCAGTAAATGCCGTTTTTGGTTCTTGGTTTAATCAAAGAGCTGTTTTATATAGAAGAATAAACAACATTCCAGATGATTGGGGTACTGCGGTTAATGTTCAATCAATGACTTTCGGTAACTTAGACGAGCATAGCGGGACGGGTGTTGCGTTTACAAGAAATCCATCAACGGGCGAAAATAAAATGTATGGCGAATTCATAATGAACGCACAAGGTGAAGATGTTGTTGCGGGTATTAGAACACCTTTACCAATTGAAAAACTAAAAGAGGAAAACGAAGAGATTTATAATGAATTTGTTGGCTATGCTACAAAGCTAGAAAATTATTTTAAAGATATGCAGGATATGGAATTTACTATTCAATCAGGCAAATTATATATTTTGCAAACTCGAAACGGCAAACGCACTCCTACTGCTAGCTTAAAGATTGCTGTCGATTTAGTTAAGGAAGGCAAAATTAATGAAAAAGAAGCGCTTTTGCGTTTAGAGCCAAACAAATTAAATTCGCTTTTGCATCCTATTTTTAACGAAGCAGAATTAAAAAAGAGAAAACCAATTGCAAGTGGCTTGCCAGCTTCTCCGGGCGGGGCATTTGGGAAAATTGCTTTTTCAGTTGAAAAAGTAATCGAATTGAAAAAAGAAAATCAAAAAGCAATTCTTGTGCGCCTAGAAACATCTCCAGAAGATATTGAAGCAATGACCATTTCTGAGGGTATTTTAACCGCTCGTGGAGGGATGACATCTCATGCTGCTGTTGTCGCTCGGGGAATGGGGAAAGTTAGCATTGTAGGTTGTGAAAATCTAAAATTTGTTGGCAACAAAATAAAACTAGGACAAAAATTGTATCAAGAAGGTGATATTCTGTCTTTGGATGGTACAACAGGCAACATTTATGAAAATGAAATATCCTTGGTGCCATCAAATTTAACGGGAGATTTCTCCACGGTTATGCAATGGGTTGAAAAACATAAAGTAGTTAAAGTTTTCGCAAATGCCGACACTCCGCAAGATGTTAAAGAAGCTTTGAAAGTGGGTGCCGAAGGCATTGGACTTTGCCGAACTGAACATATGTTTTTTCAAGAAAATCGAATTAATATAATGCGTGAAATGATTCTTGCGGATACTTTGCAAGAGCGTGAAAAAGCTTTAAAAAAATTATTAAAATTTCAGAAAAAAGACTTTATTGATATTTTTAAAGAAATGAAAGAAAAGCCAGTTACAATTAGACTTTTAGACCCGCCACTTCATGAATTTTTGCCTAAAAATAAGCAGGAAATTGAAAATTTGGCTGTTCTTTTAAATAAAACGCAAGAAGACATTCAGGAAAAAGTAGTTAAATTGCATGAGTTTAACCCAATGTTAGGGCATAGGGGCTTGCGTATAGCCGTTACTTATCCAGAAATTTATCAAATGCAAACTAGGGCAATTATTGAGGCGGGCATAGAAGTTAAAACAAAATATGATATAAACAGCAACATTGAAATTATGATTCCTCTAACAATATGTGCACGGGAATTTTTACATGTTAAAAAAGATATAAAAGAAACAGCAAATGAAATTATAAAATCTGCTAATCTTAAATTGAATTATAAAATAGGCGCCATGATTGAAACGCCGAGAGCATCTCTTTTAGCTGATGAGTTTGCGGGAATTGCCGATTTCTTTTCTTTTGGAACCAACGATTTAACTCAATTAGTATATGCTTTTAGCCGTGATGATTCTGAAAAGTTTTTAGATGATTATTATGAAAAAAACATTTTCAAAATAAATCCTTTTGATAAGATAGATGAAAAAGGTGTTGGCAAATTAATGAAATATGCAATAAAGAATGCAAAAAAAGTTAATCCAGACTTAAAGATAGGCGTTTGTGGTGAGCATGGTGGCGAGGCAGATTCAATTGATTTCTTTGTAAATTTAGGAATTTCATATGTTTCTTGCTCTCCTTTCAGAGTTCCGATTGCCAAACTTGCTTGTACTATTTCAAGCTTAAAAATAAAAAATTAAATAATTTAAGATGTAGGCTTTTTCACCGTAATTTTTATCAAGCTAAAAAGTAAATTAATTATTTGATATTCAACAAATTTAGTAAATTATCAAAAATACTTGCAATTAATTTAGTTTTAGTTGTATAATTAAAGTTAGCTTTATATTAAAATTGAAAGTATATAAACCGACAAATAGGAGAGGGATTAAAATAAAGCAAATTGCATCTATTCTAAAAAAAATATAAAAGTAGTCAACTTAATAAAAACAACATATAAAATAATATAAAGGGAGATAATAAATGTTGGATAATAATGAGATATCTGAAACACTAAATGAATTTAAAAAGGAACTTGAAAAAACCATAATCTTTATTAAAAATGAATACCAAGGAATACGAGCAGGTCGTGCCAATCCGCACATATTAGATAAAGTTTTAGTTGAATGTTATGGGGTGCTTACACCGCTAAATCAAATGGCGAACATAAATGTAACCGAAGCTCGAATTTTAACTATAAATTTATGGGATATCAGTCAAATGAAAAATGTGATTAAATCTATCTCAATGGCCGATTTAGGGGTTAATATATCTGATGACGGCAGAGTTATTAGACTGAATTTTCCGATTTTAACAGAAGAGAGAAGAAAAGAGATAGCAAAAAGTGTTAAGTCTATTTTAGAAAATACAAAAATAACAATGAGAAATCAGAGAAGAGATTGTATAGATTATTTCAAAAAACTAAAAAAAGATGGTGATATTTCCGAAGATGATTTAACATACTATGAAAAAGAGGTGCAAAAAACATTCGATAATTATGTAGCCGAAGTTGATAAAATACATTCCGCCAAAGAAAGAGAGATATTGGAAATCTAGTAAAGGAGTTTTTTAAGAATTATTAAACCGACCAAATTTTCAAATATAAAAATTCACGAAAATTTTTAATAATTCATTTAAATATACATATATGAATTTTAAAAAATTAAATTTACCCGAACATGTCGGAATAATAATGGATGGAAATGGTAGATGGGCTATTAAAAGAGGCTTGACCAGAATAGTCGGACATAAAATGGGTGTTGAAGCGGTAAAAAAAACAATAAATTATGCTATTGAAATAGGTCTGAAAGTTTTAACTTTATTTGCTTTTTCTACGGAAAACTGGAAGAGAGATAAAAAAGAAATAGATGGTATTTTCAAAATAGTTGAGGAATATTTAGAAACAGATTTTGATGAATACAATAATAAAGGAATAAAAATAAGAACAATGGGAGACATAATAAAACTCCCGAAAAAAATATACGATAAATTACTTGAATGTGTTAACCAAACATGTAATAATAAAGGGCTAGTTGTTAACATTGCGATAAATTATGGTTCTAGGGATGAACTCATTCGGGCAGTTAATAATTTAATAATACAAGGTAAAAAAAGCGTTGAAATAGAAGATTTGAAAAACAACTTATATTCCGAAGGATTGCCTGACCCCGATTTAATTATTCGAACCAGCGGAGAAATGCGACTTAGCAACTTTATGTTATTTCAAAGTGCATATTCAGAATTTTACTTCACAAAAACTTATTGGCCTAGTTTTAACACAAAAAGTTTTTATAAGGCTTTGAAAGAATATTCTAAAAGAGATAGGCGATTTGGTGGAAATCATAAGAAAATATAAATAAAAAACTTTATTAGGAGAAAATAATGAAAGAGAGATTTTTAACTGGTTTGAGCATATTTTTCATAGTTGTAATAATGTTCTTAACCAAAATAGTAATTCAAGTGGATTGGATATTTGATATCTTTATAGGAATAGTTGCAATAATAGGTGCTCTTGAATTTTCTAAAATGTTATCAAAAATGAAATTATTTAATCATGAAATTTTAGTAGGACTTTTTCCAGTTTTATTATATGTATTAATATTATTTGGAATTAAAGAACAAATGCAGATATATGTGTTTATGTTAGCAGTTTTTGCATTGATTTTCCTGCTTGCTTGCGTTTCAATATTAATGTCTTACATAAAAAAGACCGATACCATCAATGAAATGAGAGTAAGAGAAATTAGAACTTCTGTAAGCAAGTTTTCGCTTCACAAAGCTGGACATACTCTAATAGGGTTTGTTTATCCAAGTTTAATTTTTATGATGATTATTATATTCAATCACATTGAAGGTCTAGGCTTTGTTTTTAATGTAAGTGCTCAAGGCGGTCTTTTAAGCATAATTGTTCTTTCCATTACATTTTTAATTCCATTCTGTTGTGATACCTTTGCTTATTTAACTGGCTCACTAATTGGTGGTAAAAAACTTTGTCCTAAAATATCACAGCATAAAACAATATCGGGGGCAGTTGGTGGTGTGTTGTGGACCGCAATTATATTAGTTGTTTTATTCTTAATTTTTAATTCAGATACAGCCTTAACACCTGTATTCGTCAGTCTAGGTTTAAGCTGGTGGCATATAGCTATTTTAGGCATAGCGGGCGGAATTGCTTGCGTTTTAGGAGATTTACTAGCCAGTTTAATGAAAAGAAAGGCAAGTTTAAAAGATTCTTCAACTATTTTGCCAGGGCATGGTGGAATAGTTGACCGTATTGACAGTTTTATTACAACCATACCAGTAGTATTCATTTTTCTTTTATTTTTTATAATTTAAGTTTTTTAAAAAACAAGCATTTTTTAAATTAATTTAATCAATCTTTTAAAAAAGATTGATTTTTT
The DNA here is from genome assembly GCA_028708805.1 of Clostridia bacterium. GTDB lineage: Bacteria > Bacillota > Clostridia > Christensenellales > UBA1242 > UBA5489. The sequence continues at coordinate 12,725 of JAQVYC010000018.1, forward strand.
ATTAAATTAAGTATAGAATTTAAGCAAATTCATATTTTAATTTTAATTATAATATATAATAGGCTTGCTTAATATAATAAACTGATTTAAATATTAAGTTAGAATTCAATTTAAAGATGACATAATTGCTTCAAGTGAGCAGTGAAATAGTTTGTGAATATATTCAATTAAATAAAAGGTAAATGATGATAGTTTTATATATATTGCTTGCAGTTGTAGTTTTAATGTTAATGGTTCTTATTCACGAATTAGGACATTATCTGGTTGGTAAAAAATTAGGCTTTAAAATAACCGAATTTTCAATAGGCTTCGGTAAAGTACTTTGGCAAAAAATAGGTAAAAGTGGCGAAAAAATTTCACTGCGTGTTTTCCCTTTAGGTGGTTTTTGTTCTTTTTATGGTGAAGATGGCACCGAAGACGAGAAAAGCGAAGTGAAAAAAGATGACCCTGATTTTTTCACAAATAAGCATCCATTTAAAAGAATTCTAGTATTTCTTGCTGGTGTAACTTTTAATTTTATTTCGGCTATTATTTTTTCTTTTATATTATTAGTTGCTTTCGGTTATGGAAATATTTATGTCGTAACTGATGTTAACCCTTATTTTAAGCAAGGTTATGCAGACCCTGAAACTGGGTTAAATCTTATTGAAAATAGAGATAAAATACTAAAAATAGACGGCAAAGAAATAAGTTATATTTGGGGCAACACAATTGAAAAGATGGTTACATTGGATGAGGGTAAAACATATACTTTGACCATTCAAAAAAACGAAACAAATGAAATAAAAGAGGTTATCGTTTTAATTCAAGAAAATATTTCAGCAACATATAATGAAGAGACTGGCGAACATGTAATTAATCTAGATGAAGAAGGTAATCCGATTCAAACAACAGGAATAGGATTTTCGATTGGAATGTCCAGTCAGCCGATTTCTTTCATTGATGCACTGTCGCAATGTGTTTCGTTCACAATAGGTTTAGTTTGGTTGGTTTTAAAAACACTGTGGCTATTAATAACTTTCCAGTTACCGCTTTCATCTTTGGGAGGGACTTTTACAGTTATTTCCACAGTGGCATCAACAGTACAGCAAAGTTTTTCAGCATTATTTGTTTATCTACCATTAATAGCTGCCAATCTTGCGGTGTTTAACTTATTGCCTTTTCCTGCACTTGATGGCTCACATGTCGCCTTTACAACAGTTGAATGGATAAGAAAAAAGCCAATAAACAGGAATGTGGAAGCAGTTATTCACTTTATAGGCTTTGTTATATTAATAGGCTTTGTGATACTAATTGATTTAATTCATTTTTTGGGTTGATTAATATTTAAATCAAACTTAAACAAAAACCAATGTTATGTTGAAATTTTCAACTAAATGTATTAATATAGAATAAAGGTTTGATTTATATGGATATATTAGCAGATAAAATTAATCAGCAGTTTCAAAACGAATTTTCTTATTTAAAAACTATTGAGGTTGTTTATAATACTAGTGCAAAATCTTGTAATATAACTTTTTTGTATCCTGAAAATATCAAAAAAATCAGTTTAGATGAAAGACAAAAAATTTTACAATTTTTAAATCAAACTTTAAAATTAAATGCAAAATTAATTATCAAATTTAAAAAAAGTTATCTAGATAAAGAACTAATTATAAAAAGCGCCTTTAATGCGTTTAAAAACAATTATTCGTCCTTAGCTAGTCTTATTTCAATAAAAAATTTTAAAGTGGAAGTCAACGCATTTAATGTGCTAATTAAAGTTTATATTTTCAGTAAATATCTTCGAACATACAATGTTAATGGAATTAAGAATAAGTTAAAAACTCATTTAACAAAGAATTTTTGTGCGGAATTTGAAATTGAATTTGAAGAAGGCACTGAGTTAAATGAAGCTGAAATTTTAAAAAACAAACAGGAAGATATAATTAAAAAATTAAATGAAATTAAGGTTACACCAAGATATTTGGTTACAGATGTAGTAAAAGTTATAGGAAATGATATAGAACCACAACCAGAATTTTTTGCTAATATTAATAGTAGTAAAAACCTAGCTATTTTAGCTGGAAGAGTTGAAAACTTATCTAAAAAAACATATAAACGCAAGCAAAAAGGCATTGAAGTTGAAAAATATTATTATAGTTTTATTTTAAATGAAAATGTAAAGAAAATAAATTGCATATATTTTTGTCCGAAAAGTAATATTCGCAAAATGGACAAGATTACTAATGATAACGAAATAATTATAGTTGCTAATGTAAAGGTTGAAAACAAAGTAACTACGGCATATGTTAAAAGTTTGAGTTATTGCAAAATGCCTAAAAAGATTGTGGCAACTCAAATTCATCAGCCAACGGAATATAAAGTTATTTTTCCTGAAAAAATTGTAAGTGTAATGCAAAAAAATCTTTTTGAAACTAATTCCGAATTTTTTTATAACGATAATATAAAAAATAATGTTTTCGTTGTTTATGATGTTGAAACGACTGGTTTAGAAGCTGAAACTTGCGAACTTATTGAAATAGGTGCTGTTAAAATTGTCAACGGAGTTTACACGGAAAAATTTCAAAGCCTTATAAAACCAAAAGTGAGAATAAGTGATTTTATTACCGAAATCACTGGGATTACAAATGAAATGGTGGAGAATGCGCCATCTTCGGAAGAAGTAATTAAAGACTTCTTTTTGTTCTCAAAAGATACAATATTAGCGGGATATAATGTGAATTTTGATATGAAGTTTATAGAAAAAGCCGCAAACGAAATTGGGCTTAGTTTCGACAATGAAGTTCAAGATATTATGGTTCTTGCAAGACAAAATATCCATGTTGGCAATTATAAATTAAAAACTGTTGTTAATTCACTTGGCATAAATTTAGTTGATGCACATAGAGCATACAACGATGCCTTTGCAACGGCAGAAGTCTTATTGAAATTAAGTAAAGCATTATAAAATAAATGATTAAGTTTCATAAACAATGCCTTAAAAACATATTTGAACAAGCAAAAAATATTCTTTTTACTTTGCTAAGAGAGTATTTTTTTTGTAAAATTGTAGATACTAACAATGCAAGGCAACCCCGCCTTGACTTTTAGGAGGTGAAAACGAATGTTTGGTAGAAGTAAGAAGAGCTCAAGCTCATCTAAACAGAACAATGCATCAAGAAACGATACGAATTCAAGGAGCAACAGTAATGCAACTAATACGAATTCAAATAGTAGCAGTAATGCAACAAATTCCAAAAGCAATAGGAATGCATCAAAAAATCGTTCAGCTAAAAATGAAAGAAGTTCTTCATCATCGAATAGGAACAATTCTGAATCAAGCTCTTGTGCTAATTCAAATAGAAACAGCAGAAGCTCAGCAAACAAATCCAACCGTAATTAATTTGGTTGGATAAGTTCTCACTTAGAAGAGGCTAATGTTTTTATAATTTTATTTATGTTATAATTACATTAGCTTTTTTTTATTTGTTTTATTCATAATAATTAAAATATTTGACAAAAAATAGTTGACATAAAAATACAAATATGATATATTTAATTTTGATTGGGAGTTTAGCTCAGTTGGTAGAGTACCTGCCTTACAAGCAGTGGGTCACAGGTTCGAGTCCTGTAACTCCCACCAAACAAAA
>JAQVYC010000018.1:16456-22607 GCA_028708805.1 Clostridia bacterium
ATATGTATAAATGCTATTTATCATATTGGCTGATGAATGAATGAGCCACTTTTGAGTTACTATTGGTGAAATTCCATTTTTCATATTGCGAATTGAAAATGGGTGTATCATCAACGGAGATTAATATTTGTCAATTTATAAAATCAGCGACAAGATTTAAAAAATAGTTCAGTTAAGTTTATAACAACCTAGGAAAGAAATAATTATAGCTGGATTTGTTGCTAAGCTCCGACTATTTCACTTTTCAATAAATTATTTTATTTTTTTAAATAGGTAACGCAAAAGGGCTTTTCAGCAATACTATTTATTGTAATGCCATTTGCTTCACAATTGCCACTACGGTTAAAAAGACAACTGTTTTTTTTACATAAAAGATTTAAGTCGTTTATTACACGATGAGTTCCATATATTGGAATTTGTTCTAGCAAATTATCACTATAATCAATTTCCTGTTTTTCAGTCGGAATGAAAGTTGAACAAATTATTTGGTTGTTAATTAATATTCCTTTCGCCTGACACACATAATTTTTATTATATTCACATTCTGTTTTTCTACACACTATATTCATAATAATAATTATTGACTTGTGTGTTTAATTTTATTCTAGTTGTTAGCATTTTCAAAATTTTTAATCTACCTTTAAGTTGTATTTCAGCTTACATTAAACTTTTCTATATAGATTTGTATGCGCTATTGTTAAAACATAAACTTTTGCTCCTGATTTTTTTAATAAGTTACTGATTGCCGTAATTGTAGCCCCTGTTGTAAATACATCATCAACTAGCAATATGTTTTTGTTTTTTACTGCCTTTTTATCTATAATTTTAAAGGCATTTTCTAAATTTAATTTTCTTTCTGCGTGATTTAATGTAGTCTGCGATAAGGTTTTCTTTACTTTAATTACAATATCTTTTCTTATAAGTAAATTTAAAATAATAGCTAATTCATTTGCCAAAAGTTCTGCTTGATTATATCCTCGCTCCTTTAATTTTTCTTTGGATAGTGGTGTAAAAACAATTAACTGGCAGTTGAAATTATGCTTGTAATATTCTTTCGCCATGAATTGTGAAAGTGGTTTAGCTAAATATTTTGCATTATTATATTTGAAATTGTTTATAATGTTTTTTATCTTATCGGCATATTCAAAAGGTGCTCTGGCAATGTAGTAAGGCGGGTTTTTTGAATGGCATTCATTGCAAATAGGCGAAACACTATCAATGGAAACACCACAGCAATCACAGATTTGCTTGTTATTATAGGGCAATTTAGGTAAACAAGATTTACAAGTGCATTCATAATTTGTTCTATCTAGTTCATCCCCACAAAAAATACACTTGATATCAGTTGGATAAATAATATCTAAAATTATTTTACTAAATTTTTTTATCTTCATTTTTCCTCTATAATGTAATTTAATCTCAACAACTATTCAAAAAGCTCTCGGGCTTTTTTATCACTTTCTAATAAAAATCTTTTTAACATTGTATATCTTTTTATTATAAATTTGTTTGAAATCATTCGTTTTAAATACATTTTTTCACCAACTAAAACCACCATTTTCTTGGCTCTTGTAACCGCTGTGTAAATTAGATTTCTATTTAAGATAATACTGGGACCAGAAATTGACGGAATAATCACCACATTAAATTCACTACCTTGACTTTTATGAATTGTGATTGCGTACGCAAGCAAAAGTTGAGAAAGCTCAGTTCGCATATAATTACAAACTTTCCCATCATCAAATTTTACACTTGTTTTGCCTGTGTTTTTGTCAATAGATTGAATATATCCCATATCTCCGTTAAAAACACCCAAACCATCTTCTTGCAATCCGTTTTCAAATGTTTTGCACCATTCTAGGTTATAATTATTAGAAGTTTGCATAACCTTATCGCCTTGCCTAAAAATATTGTCACCATATAATAGTTCATTTTTCGTAGGACTAGGTGGATTAATTTTATTTTGTAGTTCTCTATTTAAATTCTGTGTGCCACAAATACCAGATTTAAGCGGGGCAAGCACCTGAATTTGCATTGGGTCAAGATTTAAGTAAGATGAAATTCGCTGTGCGACTAAAGCTACAATATTATTTTTTATTTCTATTGATTCTTTCTTTATTTCAAAAAAGAAATCGCTACTTTTATTATCAAATTCCGGCATTTCGCCCTTATTTATTTTATGAGCATTAGTTATTATTAAACTATTTTCATCTTGTCTGAAAATTTGTGTAAGTTCTGCAACTTTTATTATTTCACTTTTAATTATATCTGCTAAAACATTGCCTGCACCAACACTAGGCAACTGGTCTTTGTCGCCAACAATAATAAGCTTACAGTCTTTTGTTAGAGCTTTTAATAAGTTGTAAGCCAAAGAAATATCTACCATTGAAAATTCATCTACAATAATTGAGTTGAAGGGTAGTGGATTGCTTTGATTATACTTGAAACGACCGCTTGAAAATTCAAGGCCGAGAGCTCTATGAATTGTACTAGCTTCTTTGTCTGTGGCTTCGTTCATTCTTTTTGAAGCACGGCCAGTTGGAGCAAGTAGAGCCGTCTTTTTTCCTTGTGCCTCTAAAATTGAGATAATACATTTTATTATAGTTGTTTTTCCTGTGCCAGGTCCCCCAGTAATTACGCATACACCGCTATCAATAGCTGTTTGAATTGCATTGATTTGCTCACTGTGAAATGTAATATTATTTATTTTTTCAAAGTGCTTGATATCTTCACTAATATCAAAATTATTGTCTATTGAAGTAATATTTAAAAGGGCAAGCTTATCTGCTACAACTTTTTCAAAATGGTGAAATTTCGAAAGCATAACAACTGTTTGGGATTCTTTAAAAAACCTGAAAATAATTTTTTCCAAACATAATATTTGCAAAACATTTTCAAACGACTTGCCATAAATTTCAGAGTCTAAATTTAATAATTTTGAAAGATTTTTAAGAAGAATGTCAAGCGGTAAGTAAGTATGCCCATTTTTTTCGGAAGCTTCATTTAGACAATGCAAAATACCTGCGCGTATTCTAAATTCACTATCCAACGCCACACCCATTTTAAAGGCAATTTTATCAGCCTTAATGAAGCCGACCCCATCTATAAACTCCACAAGGCAATAAGGATTTTCTTGCAATTTTTTAATGGTCTCACCTTTAAATTCGTTATAAACTTTCAAAGCAAGGTTTATTGTAATATCATATTCGCTTAAAAAAATTATTGTATTTCGAGCATCTTTTATATCTAGTAAATTCTTATTAATTTTATAAGCTTTTTTTAAACTTATTCCTTTTAAAGTAGCTAGTTTTTCAGGATTAAATTCAATTATATCTAGCGAATCATTGCCAAAAGCTTCTACAATAATACTTGAAGTAGCTGGACCAACTCCTTTAATCAAACCGCTTTCTAAAAATTTTTTAATGCTTTTTGTGGTTGTTGGATATATTAGTTCAAATTTGTCAAAAACAAATTGGCTTCCATAATTCTTATTGGTAACAAAATTTCCATTTAAGCGAACATTTTCGCCTGTATTTATTTGAAAAAAATTGCCGACAATAACTGTTTCAGTATTATTATGTAAAAATTTAGCAATGGTATAACCATTACTTTCGTTTCTAAAAATAATATTTACAATTTCGCCCTCTAACTGCATATGCTTAATTATATCAAACTTAATAAAACTTAATCAAGTGAATTTTCAAAACATTGAACATTTTAAGTTTTATTGCAAGAAAATTCGATAAAAAGTTAAGAAACAGATTTTCCTTTAATTAAATACTTGCATTATTTTTAAATTTTGATATCATAATAATAGTATTAAAATGCGATTTAAGTAAAAAGGATAAATTAATGAAAATATACAATACACTAACAAGAAAAAAAGAAGAATTTCAACCTTTAAATGACAATTCGGTAAAGATGTATGCCTGCGGAATCACAGTTTCAGGTGAAGCTCATATTGGTCATGCGATTCAAGCGGTTATATTTGATATAATTAGAAAATATTTAGAGAAAAAAGGTTATAATGTTACTTATGCAAGAAATTATACTGATGTGGACGATAAAATAATTGCAAAAGCCAATGAATTAGGCATAGATGCCACTGAACTAGCAAGGGCTAATATTAAAAAAACTGACGAAGATATGCTTAGGTTAGGTGTAGATGAAGCCACAATGACATTAAAAGCCACAGAACATATAAAACAAATAATTGAATTTGTTCAAATCTTAATTGATAAAAATTATGCTTATTCGACGGAAAAAGGCGATGTTTATTTCAGTGTTGAAAAATTTAAAGATTATGGAAAGTTAAGCAATAGAACATTAGAAGATGCTCTTGATGGCGTGCGTGTGGAAAATGAAGAAAACAAAAAAAGCCCTTATGATTTTGCTTTATGGAAAAGTGCAAAGCCTAATGAAATTTTTTGGGAATCTCCGTGGGGAAAAGGTCGCCCAGGTTGGCATATAGAGTGTTCTGTTATGAACTATTATAATTTGGGTGAGCAAATTGATATCCACGGAGGCGGAAGAGATTTAATTTTTCCACACCATGAAAACGAAATTGCTCAAACAGAAAGTTTGACAGGTAAACAATTTGCAAAATATTGGGTTCATAATGGATTGGTTAGAATAAACGGGCAAAAAATGAGTAAGTCTTTAAATAACAGCATTTATTTAAATGACCTTTTAAATCAATACGACCGAGAAGTTATTAAATTTGCTCTTTTGCAAACAAATTATAGAAATGATATAAATATAACTGAAGGGCTTTTTGAAAATAGCAAAAAACATCTTTTAGCGTTTTATAAAATTTTAAAAGAAATAGAGGAATTAGGCTTCAACAGTAATGAAACAAACAAGCAAATTGATGAAGAATTTAACGAAGCAATGGATGATGATTTTAATACTGCGAAAGCATTAGCTAAACTTTATGGATATTTTAAAACAATGCAACAGAAATTATTGAAAAAAGATGATACGGTTATAAAGGACTATAATGCAATAAGAGAAACATATCGTTTACTAGGGATTTTTACGCAAAATTCTGATGAATTTATAAAAAACAATAAATTGGAAACTGAAATACCGAATGAAATAAAAGAATTAGCAAAGCAAAGATGGCAAGCAAAACAAGATAAAAACTGGGTGGAAAGTGATAGACTTAGGCTTTTGATGCAACAAAAAGGTTATGATATAAAAGACTTAAAAGATGATTATGAAATATTTTCAAAATAAATAAATAAAAGGAATAAAAAGTGTTTTTAGATAAAGCAAAAATCATAATAAAAGCAGGTAACGGCGGTAGAGGTATTGTGTCGTTTCTTAGAACAAAAATGACCGCAAATGGCGGACCAGATGGTGGCGATGGTGGTAACGGTGGCAATGTTCTTTTTAAGGCAACTAATAATTTAAATACATTGTATGGTTTAAAATTTAAAAGACGATTTTTTGCTGAAAACGGTAAAGATGGCGGAAAATATAATTTCACTGGTAAAAGCGGGAAAGATATTATTATTGAAGTGCCTTGTGGAACAGTAATTTATGATGCTTCCACAAATAAAGTTATTGCAGACTTGCAGGAAGAAGGTCAATTATTTACTGCATTAAGGGGTGGCATAGGCGGTCGAGGAAATTCTTATTTTGCAACAGCAGTTAGACGCACACCACGATTTTCACAGAGTGGGGAAATCTGTAATGAGAAAGAAGTTATATTAGAACTTAAAACAATTGCAGATGTTGGTCTTGTTGGCTTTCCTAATGTGGGAAAAAGTACATTGCTTTCGGTTATATCTGCGGCTCGCCCTAAAATAGCAAATTATGCTTTTACCACCTTAACGCCAAATTTAGGTGTTGTAGCCTATCATGATAATAGTTTTGTTATTGCAGATATCCCCGGTTTAATTGAAGGTGCAAGTCAGGGTGTAGGGCTTGGTCATGAGTTTTTAAGGCATGTGGAACGAGTAAGAATGATTTTACATTTAATTGATATTTCTGAATCCGAGGGCAGAAATGCAGTGGATGACTATAAAATTATAAATAAAGAACTACATAATTATAGTCAAAAATTATCCGAGCTTCCACAAATAATTATATTAACTAAATGTGATTTGTTAAAGGAAAAAGAACTAAAAGAAAAAATTAAAAATTT
>JAQVYC010000019.1 GCA_028708805.1 Clostridia bacterium
AATCTAAAAGAAAGCCACCAAATTCATTTTGGTGGTTTTTTAATAGTCAATAGAAAGTTGATTTTTTAAATTTATAAAAATTTGTTCGCAAGCTAATACTAAAATTTAAGTTTAGATGATTATGTTTTCAATTAAATATATAAAGCTCAGCAGATAAGTCTAGCTGCAATTAAATTGGTTTGATAATTCACTTAAAATTTCAGCGAAACAGTTGTAAACGAAATAAAAAATTCATTTAAAGCTATTCATTGTATATTAAAAAGTAATTTTAAGAAATTAATTCAGTTATGTATTTTGTTTGGTTTAAGCTTGCAACTAAATTTCTTTAAAAGATTTCTCATTGTAAAAACAATACTCTTATTAGTTTTATAAGTAACACGGGTTATTAAGCTTGCTTTATAATAAACAAAACAACCGTATAAGGTTGTTTTGTTTATATTCTTAATTAGTTACTTGATTTAATTATCAATATTTATTTGCTTAATTAGTTTTCTTCGTTTTGATTGTTCTTTTGATGTTTAGATATATATAAATTTATTGAAATTAATATTGCGGTTATTATAATTGCAATTAAAACATATAATATTAATTCTACGAATAATCCTTTTGAATATGTAAAGGTTAGTTCTAGTTTGTCCACAGAATCTACGGTGAAGGAACAGGTTTTAATTTTAGGAGTGAAATGAAGATTAGTTGCAGTGCTTGTATTTTTCAAATCAGATAAATGATATCCCTTTGGTATGTTATGAACTGTTATTGTGTATTCTTCTCCATAGACCAGTTTGGTTGTGTTGCTAATATATTCTTCACCGTTTAATTCGTAATGTAAATTATTCACAAAATCAATTCCATTAGTAGTAATTTCAATGCCAATGTCGGTGCGTGGAACTAATATAACAACAATTCCTGTTTGTCGGTCCATCCCAGACATAGTTGTAGTAATAACGCCATCAAACTCAGAAAGTGTACCATAGCCACTTCCTGTTAAAGTATCCCAAGGTTTTTCAGGGTCAGTGTCGTTCTTTTCACCTACATACCATAAAATGTCTAAATAACCGCCATTGCTATTATTTAAAATTGTTCCATTTGCATTTTTTAAGGTTAAATTGTGAGATGCATTTTTTTGAATTCTGTAAAAATCTGAAACCCTTTCTGCATTTGTATCAATATAAACATTTGTTTTCACTTTATAAGCATTGTTAAAATAAGCATAAACATTTGTAAATAGTCTTATTGTGTCCCCGCCCCAAGTAGGGTAAAGTGTTAAAATATTTCCAATATTATAATCATTAAAATTCCATTCTGAAAATTGGCTTATACTCAAACCCGTTATTTCATATAAATTATTTGTTTCTGTTAAGTTGGCCCTATTTGCCTTTATCAATGCCTTATAATCTTTCCAAGGAATGTAATTTTCGTTGTCTGTTCTACCATAGAAATCTACAAGTGTTGTTGTTTTTGTTGTTGACCAGCCTAGAAATTTATTAAGGCTATTTGTTAAAATTAGTGGGCTTGAAGAGCTTGTGTTTATCTTTGAAAAACTATCATCGTTGTAAGAATAAATTTCGACACCAATAGGCTTAAACCAATAATTAACTATATTAGTAGTCGATATTTCAAGGTTAAACATAAAGCCATTTATATAATTAATATTTAAGGTATATCCGTTTAAGATATAATTCATATGCACATCATTAAAAGTAAACTGATTACTGTTTATAACAATTGGTGTTACGCCCGTTTTAGTAAATTCAAAACAATTTTTATTAATAGCACTTAAATATATATTGTTATACAAATTAATGTCTATATCATTTTGGGTATGCGCATCTTGCAAAGTGTTATTATCAATAATATTCCCTTGTTCTATATTTTTTGTTACAGATAAAAGTTGTTGCCAAGAATTTGTTGACATATCATAATATCTTTCAATTATTGGTATATCCATTCTAGTTTGTGTTGTTGTGAGGTCTATTGAAAAATATCCTTGTCTGTTGTTGATTTCATCAAAAATATTTTCTATTGTAAAACTAATTACTTCTTGTGTGTTGCGAATAATAAGATATCCAAAATCAGCTTTTGGTTTAAGCCAAGAAAAATCTGAGATTTCATAAATTCCAACAATAGAATTAGCTTTTAAATACATATCTTGCTTTACAATTAAACTGCTAATTGCATAATCTTCATTTGCCGTAACTGTTATTGTTGCATTTACACCTATGCCGTATGGAGTTGAAGAATGTGAAGACTGTGCATGTGTAGTATCCATATAAAAGTCAACATTACCCACACCACGCAAAAGAATTTCGTTATCCGACAATACCCATTTATTAGGAGTTGAACTATCTAACCAATTAAAGACCCCAATTTCACTATAAGAAGTATCAGGGTTTTTATGGTCATATGGTCCATAATATGTATACATTGCTCCTAATGTATAATAAGAACTTCTAATTTTCAAATTGTCTTTTTGGGAAGGGGCAACTATCACTGCATTAGTAACTCGTGCATATTCTATAATTGTTCCTTGCTGGCTTGTTGGTTGAGCAGAGCCTATGATTCCCCCGGAAAAAATGTTGTCGTCCCAATCAGTTATAGTGCTGTCAATGAACTCGCAATTTGATATATATAAATAATTGCTTTTAGAAACGCCTACAATACCACCAATTAAAAGAGTGTTCGCTGAGCTAGTTATTCTTAAATCTGAATTGCTTATCGAAACATTTGTAATAAAACTATTATATGTAGGCTCGGAATGCCCTGTGTTAACATAGCCAACTAAGCCTCCTAAAAACATATCTCTTGTTACATTTCCAGTGGCGGTAATCTCACTTAACTGTAAATTTATAATTCTAGCATTATTTATAACTCCAAACAGCCCATTATATGTATAGCTTGGCATTAAGTCAAAGTTCTTTATTGAATAGCCGTTGCCGTCAAAAATGCCTTCAAATGGATTTGTTACACCATCTCCAATAGGACGCCAAAGCATATTATTTAAATTTATGTTATTAGTTAAAATAAAATATTCACCACTATAATTTTTGCCTTCCTCGTTAACATTCTTTTGCAATTTTATTAAGTCAGAAGAATTTTCAATTAAATACGGGTCAGATGAGGTGCCTATTCCTATAAAGCTATTTGAGAATTCGTTACTAATTAAGTTATTTTGAAAATTTATCTGATTTTTAGAGCAAACAATGTTTTCCTGTGTTTCAACTAATGCTTCACTTACGCTAACATTTGCTGATAAGCTAATTGAATAAAACATACTTATAGCCAATGGGACTATAAGAAAAAAGCAAAGTATAAACAATTTTTTGGATAATTCTTTTTGCTTGAACATAAATTCTCCTTGTCACTGATAAGGCTTTTCTTTTATTTTGAAGTTTATTGATATTTATTATTCTTATGTGGTTTTAAAATAATTAAGTTAAAAGAATACATATAAATATTAGTGCCTTATATAAATTGATTATACTATAACTATTAGTATTTTTCAAGAGGTATGTTTAAACAAATGTTTTTAAAAAATAAAACCCGCTTTATGAAAACACTTTTAAATTTGCTCATAAAGCGGATTTTATTTTAATATTAATTTTTAATTAGTCAGCGTTTATATTGAAAGAAAGACCTTTGTTGTAAACAGCTGAAAAAACTAGCCATATTGCACTTAAACCGATTAATACATAAACAATTGTTCCCAATATGTTAATGCTATCAATTGCAAGCATAAGTCCAACTACGAAAAGACCGTCCATAAATAATATGAGGCCTGAAAGCACTAATATGATAAATGCCACCAAATTTGCTAATCTCATTTTTCCCTCCTTAACATTAAAATGTGAAATTTAATAAATTTTATTCTCACAAATTGAACTTAAAACAATGCTTACAATAAAATAAGCCTTAATTACAAATATGTTTTATGAATTCACATTAAAAACAACTTGAAAAAATATAAAAAGGGTATTTTACTGAAAAACTTATTTTAAGTACAGTTTGTTTTTGAGTGTGATTTAAACCACCCTAATTTCACATTAGCATAATCTAAATACATTGTCAAATAAAATATTAAAATATTTTTAATTAATTAAAAATATTTTTTTATTGCAAATAACCGTTAATAATTAAGCTTTCGGCTTCCTTTAAATTTAGTCCAAGTGTCTGCAATTTAATTAATTGTTCACTTGCAATTTTACCAATTTGTGCTTCGTGTGATAAGTTGGCATTTATGTTTTCGGCGAAAACGGAAGGAGAGGATTTTATTTTTGCGTTATCTAATATAATTCCATCACACTCAATTCGCCCATAACATTTATTTTTTCCGTTTATAAAAGAAACAAATTCCTGATAAGAGTCATTTTTGGCAACACTTCTACTAATAACTTCAACTCGACTATTCTCGCCCACGCAGTCCACATTAAATTCCGTTTTAGCTCTTTGGCTTTCGGTTGTTAATATTTTTTCTTTAATTATCAGTTTAGAATTATTGAAAATTTTTGCTGATGTCTGTCTGACAGATTCAGAAACTCCACCAATTTGAGTTGTTTCCATAATAAAAACACTGTTTTCCTGCATTTCGATATTTGTAACAGGATTTAATACTTTTTCAATGTCCAATTTACCCATTCCAAAATGCTTTTCAATATATTTCACTTTGCAATTTTTACCTATATGAAAATTGTGAGTGCCATTATGTTCACTTTTTAAAGAGTCTGTGTGAATTCCACATCCTGCAACAATTAAAACATCACTATTATCCCCAACATAAAAATCATTATAAACTAAATCACTAATGCCTCCGTCTGTGATAATAACGGGAATATGAATGCTTTTACCCACAATATTAGGCTTTATAATAATGTCAATCCCACTTTTTTCTTTCTTAGGAATAATTTCAATATCAGTTGTGCTGTTGCGTAAAACAGTTTTGCCGTTTTCTCTTAAATTAAAAGCACCGTGTGGAATTGAATGAATATCTGTTATTTTGCTTAAAAGTTCAAGCTTTATTCCATCTAATGAGAAATCAGATATTTTTTCTGCATTTTTAAAATCATTTTTCTCATCAGAACTTTTTGCAAATTTATTTTCGTTATATTTCTTTAAATTTTTCATTTTAAATCCTTTTATTATGGTTTAGATATTTAACCTTTTACACTTATCTTTAAAGCTTAAAATAGCTATATTTTTTTCACTATTATTATAAATGCATATATTGGGTCTTTCAATTAATATAATTTCATCAGCTAAATTTAAAATTTTTTCTTGGTGGCTTACAATTATTGTTAAACTTCCATTTTGTTTTAGTTCTTTGAAAATATCGGTTAAATTATCAAAACTCCAAAGGTCAATGCCGGCTTCCGGCTCGTCAAAGATATTAATTTTTGCGTTTCTAGCAAGAACTAATGCCAATTCAATTCTTTTAAGTTCTCCCCCTGATAGCCCGGAATCAAGTTCACGATTAATATAATCCCTAGCACAAAGCCCGACCTTAGAAAGATAAGAACAGATATCATCCACATTCATTTTTTTATTACTCGCAACTTCCAACAAGGTTTTAACGGTTAAGCCTTTAAATTTGGTGGGTTGCTGAAACGCAAACGCAATGGCTTTTTGAGCCCTTTCACTCACATTTAGGTCGGTTATGTCAACACCATCAAGAAAAATTTCACCATCCTTACAAGGCTTTAAAATGCCCATAATTATCTTAACAAGTGTTGTTTTTCCGCTTCCGTTTTGACCTGTTATTGCAATAATTTTACCGTAATCCATTTTTAAATTTATATTTTTTAATATATATGGTTTTTTGCCCTGCGGACTATCAACCTTATAATTTATATTTTTTAATTCTAGCAATTCTTTATCTCCTGATTTTAAATTCAATCATTTTAGTTTATTTAATATTAGATTATATCAAAGCTATTATTTTAAGTCAAATATGAAAATACAGTTGTAAAAAAAAATCACATGTGTTAAAATAATTTTTACAGGAACAAGGAGATTTTTATGAATGTTTGGACAGATATAGATAAAAAAAGAATAAAGCCTAATAACTTTTTAGTTTTTATAGAAATAGAAAAGGGTAGTAAAAATAAATACGAACTAGATAAAGAAACAGGTCTTATTATATTAGATAGAGTGCTTTATACAGCAACTCATTATCCGATGAATTATGGTTTTATTCCAAGAACATTGTGTGATGATGGCGACCCATTAGATGTTTTTGTGCTTTGCAGTCAGGCAATACAAAGCGGAAGGCTAGTTCAATGTTACCCGATAGGAATTATAAATATGACAGATCAAAGCGAGCAAGATGAAAAAGTAATTGCAATTCCGTTCGGAGATCCTATTTATAATTTATATACCGACATAACTAAACTTCCAAAAAACTTATTTGATGAACTCTCTCATTTTCTTTCGGTTTATAAACAGCTTGAACAAAAAAAGGTTGAAATGGGAAGTATTGAAGGGCATACAGTGGCAATAAAACAGATATCCGCTTCAATGAAAAAGTTTGATAAAGAAATATTAGGCATTAAAGAATAAATTATGTACATTTTAAACAATTATTAAATTTGCCATTTACAAAATTAGGCTTTTATGGTATAATCAAGTCTATAAAGAACTTTTAAATATCTAATAAATTAAATAAAAAAATTTAAGGATAAAAATAGGGAGGCAAGATTTGGAGAAAATTTCAAACATAACTACAATAAGCACAAGGTCATCAGTTGGTAGTTATAAAGTAAGCGATGTTATAATTGCAAATAATGTTGTAGAAAAAGAAAAAGTGGTTGATTTTGGAAATGTAATGTTTCAAAATAAAACTGAAAAACTAAGTAGAATATTGCCTGCATTAAAAAAACCAAAAACAACAACAGTTATTAAAAATAATATATCGCAGGAAAGGAATATTACCTTATAATAAATGTTGATAAGCAATCAGTATAAAAAATAAAAGCACACTATTTTAGTGTGCTTTTATTAAAGTAGATAAAAAATTTGTTACACATCATTTATTAACTTATCATCTTTATTTTTGAAATTCATTTGTCTTTTATTAAAAATTTCGGTATAATAAAATATATCTATTAAAAACGAGGTCAATGTGAGTAGTTTAATACAATTTGTCTATCCTGCTATTTTTGTCAAAGGCGAAGGGCAAGTTTGCGTTAGTTTTCCCGATTTAGGCATTGTAACTGAGGGGGAATCTTATGAAGAAGCTTTTCTATTTGCTAAAGATTATTTAAGGGTTTATTGCGAATATGCGATAAAATGTGGTTTAGAAATCTCTGAACCTTCGCTTTTTGAAACAGTAGATGAAATAAATCTTCCAGATAAAGTTATGTTGATTGATGCAATGATTTTATCTCAGGAAAAAAATAAGGAAAAATAAATTAATTAAAATAATAAAATAAGTTAAAAAATATTTTTTTATATTATAAACAAAAACCGCTATACTTTTAGGCGGTTTTTTGCTATTTAAAACTAGCGAGTGTTTGGGTATATTGGTTGATTAAAAAATCCAGGACATGCTACATTTGATTCATTCTCTATTGTTTGGCATGGTGGCAAGCAAGGATAACCAAATGTTGGAACTAAAACATCAACTAATGCAATAATTTTTGTTATAATCTGCAAACATCCAGTTCCTGAAACCGTGGTTGTATCTGTGAATGAGCCAATTTGGCTAGAAAAGAATGCAACCGCACTTACTTGAACAGAGCTTAGAGAGTCCTGTGGTACAAACAATACAACGGTTCTGGTTATCACTAAATTTGATGTTGCAGTTCCGTTAACATCGTTTGCATCTTTGAAGTTAACCTGTACAGGAATAGACAATGAAACAGTTACATTCGAAAAGTTTGGTTTCGAGTCAATCCTTTCAATGTTAGCAGAAGTTATTATTGCCGGTTGTCCTGGAATGCTGTCGGCAGTAATAAATGTTAAGGGATATGTAGGATTTTCAGGAACAAAATTTGAAAGGTTTAAAGTGTATGATTCGTTGTCTTCGCGAAATAAACATGCGTCAAATACTTTATTAACTTCAACTAAAATTTTTTCACAAATACCATTCAATGCCGATGCGTTAATAGAACTAGGTCTGTTTGGATTAGTGTTATTTATATAAAAAGACATATTACCTCCTATCACTTTACAATATGATAAATCTTCTTGAATTGTGCGAATTAATTTTTACCTGAGAGATTTCAAATTTTGTTTTTTTGATTTTACGGTTTCCAGAAAATAATTTTGATTTCTATTTTTATAAATGTTTAAGCAAAGTCCAACTGCTGCCATAAATACAATTAAAGAGCTACTTCCTGCACTTATAAAGGGAAGAGGTAATCCTGTGGGAGGAATGCTTCCTGTAACAACGGCGACATTCAAAAGAGTTTGAACTGCAATTACACTTGCAATTCCTGCCGCCAAAAGAGAGCCGTAGCGGTCTGAGGCACATCTGGCAATTTTTATTAACAAATAAATCAAAACCGCAAATATTAGTAAAACAAATGTGCAACCGATAAAACCTATTTCTTCTCCTATAATTGCAAATATAAAATCACTCTCTGCAAAAGGCAAATATAGAAATTTTTGTCGTGACTCAAATAGCCCAACTCCGAACAAACCGCCACCCCCCAAAGCGTAAAGCGACTGAATTAACTGAAAGCCTTCTCCTTGCGGGCTTGCCCACGGATTTACAAATGCCATTATTCTTTTAATTCTGTAAGGTTCTAAAACTATTAGTGTAGGAATGGCAACCATACCACAACCAAAAAGATAATAAAAATGCTTTTTACTTAACCCGCCTAAAAATAACATAATAAATAAAATGATTGCCATACAAATTGTAATACTCATATTTGGTTCTAAAATAACAAGCAGACAAAAAGCACCGCCAACTGCAAGCATAGGTAATAAAGTTTTGAAATTTTTAATTTTGTCGTAATTTTGAGATAATTGCACAGCACAAAAAAACACCAGCACAAATTTGGCAATTTCACTAGGCTGGAAAGTTAAAAATGAGAATCCAATCCACCGTTTAGCCCCATAATTTTCAACGCCAATTACTGGAACAAAAACCAAAATTAGCAAAACCAAAGAAACCAGCACTGCCCACCATTTGAAAACAATAAGTTTTCTATAATTAATAAAGCTGAAAGAAACAAGAGCAATTAGTCCTAAAATCATTCCAATAACTTGTTTGATTAAAAAATGATACTTATTATTAAAATGAAGACCAGCTGAATAAAAACTGGCACTATAAACCATAACACAGCCGAATGCAGTTAAAAAAACAACACAGGCAATAACGCCAAAAACTAACCAGTTGAAATTTTTAAATTTAATGTTTTTTAACATGCATACCTGCGTTTTATAAATAATGTTTCTTAAAATCTTGCTGAGAGAAATGTATTCTCATAAAGTTTTTATTTTACTAGCTTTTTTATAATTATATTTTTGATGTCAAAGAAAATTTTTTTATGTTTTCTTTAAACCTTTTGCCTCGTTCCTCATATGAAGAAAATTCATCAAAACTTGCACATGCAGGAGATAATAAAACCACATCATTTTTTTTAGCAACTTTAAAGGCAATATCGCAGGCATCATTAAAATTCTTTGCGACTATAAGGTTTGTCTTCTTTGCCACATATTCAATTTTCTTCACAACTTCACCGTAACAAATTGTTGTTTTTACTTTATGATTAGAAAATATGGGAGAAAAATCCAGCCCTTTATCACTTCCTCCTAAAAGCAAAATAACATCCTCACCAATAGAATCCAAGGCCATAAGAGTGCTTAAAATATTAGTTGATTTAGAATCATTTATATATTTAACTCCATTAATTTCACCTGCAAATTCAAGTCTATGTGGAAGGGGCTTAAAGTTCTCAACCGCCGTTTGAATATGTTTATCTTCAATGCCTATTTGTTTGGCAAGGGCAATAACGCACAATATATTTTCTAAATTTTTCTTGCCTATTAATTTAATATTATCAGTAGGCATTATTTTTTCACTTTGATAATAAATACTATTTTGGCTTATGTAGCAACCATTCGTTTTTTGGGAAATAGAACAATTGATTGCCGTATTAAACTCTTCTGAAATCTTTGCGGTTAATTTATCATCAACATTAAAAATTTTTTTGCTTTTAAAAAATTTGTTAATTCTATTTTTTATCCCAGTGTATATTTCTATTGTATTATGTCGGTTTAAGTGGTCGGGTTGTAAGTTTAAAATTGCTGTTGCATATGGTTTGAAATTCTTTGTAGTTTCAAGCTGAAAACTGCTTACTTCACACACAATTAAACTTTCGGAAGTGGTTTGCAGGGCAATTTCACTAATAGGTGTTCCCACATTTCCACATAAAAAGGTCGGAAGATGTGCGGTCTCAAAAACACTTGCAAGCAAATGCACAGATGTAGTTTTTCCATTTGTTCCAGTTATTGCAAATATTTTTCCTTTACAAAACTCAGCACCAATTTCAAGTTCACTTACAATTTTTATTTTATTTTTTTTAATTTGCTTTATTGCAGGATTGTTCAAACTTACTCCCGGACTGATAATGCAAATATGAATATTATATTTATGTAAATCATTTATATCATAAATAAATGTGGCATCTTTATCTAAAAAATCTAAAAACAAAATTTGAGCAGTACAGTTTTCCTTAACATTGCTTTTTTTGCAATCCTGAATTTTAACTTTTAATTTATCATCATAAATAAATATATTAGCTCCAACTTTCTTCATCAATAAAAGTGCTGCTTTTCCGCTTTTTTCATATCCAAAAATAAGCACATTTTTATTATTATAGTTGTTTCCCAAAGTTATCCTCCATAATAATTTGTTAAAATATAGGTCAAAACTCCTAACATAACAGTTATTATGATATATACTATGACAATTTTATTTTCATTAACACCTTTTTTTTCAAAATGATGATGAATCGGTGCCATTAAAAACACTCTCTTTTTAGTCTTTTTGAAATAGCTAACCTGAATTATATCTGATAAGGTTGTTAAAACAAAAGGTAGTCCTAATATAAGCAGATACAATTCATAGCCAGCAAAAACGGCGGCGGCACTTATAAAACCTCCAATAGCAAGAGAGCCTGTATCGCCCATAAAGATGGAAGCAGGATAGCCATTGAAGATTTGAAAAGCAAGCAAAGCCCCAACCAAGCAAGTGCAAACTAAAATTAAATTTTGAATTTCTGTTAGAAGTGTTCCGTTCAATCCACTTAAAGACAAACTCAAAAGACTTATAAATCCTAGCAAATAAGCAATGCTTACACCGCTACAAAGCCCGTCCAGCCCGTCAATTAAATTTACACTGTTAACAAGAGCCACAAAAAACAAAATTATAAAGGGAATTATAAAAATTCCTAAATCTAAATTTGTATTTGAAAAAGGTATAACAATGCTCGTTCCAACATAATTAAAAACATAAAGTGCAATTATTAAGCTTATACCAACTTGTCCTATAATTTTTTGATATGCTTTAAGCCCTAAATTATGTTGTTCTTTAATTTTAATAAAATCATCTAAAAAACCCAGAGTGGCATAAGCAAGCATTGTGATAACAGTAAGCAAGGCAAAGGTATAATCAGAATTAAAGGCAAAGAAAGATGAAACAATTGTCCCAGTTATAAAAATCATTCCGCCCATTGTTGTTGTACCTTGCTTAGATTTATGCGTTTCAACATAATGTAAAATTGGTTGTGAAGCCTTTATTTTCCTACAAAAAGAGAACACGAAAGGACTCACCAAAAAGGCCACTACAAAAGCAAGCGAAAAACAAAATAAGCCCTTAATTACCATAAATTCTCCTTTGATTAAAAATAAATTATTTTAAGAAAATTAGGCTTGTCCAATATGTCAATTTTCAAACTTAGTATGTATAAATTTGTAAAATTTTATTTGCTTAATATATTTTCAGCACAATAGTTTTTTTTAAATTTATTAATCTCATCAAAATCATTATATGGATATTTAACTCCTTTTATGTCTTGATAAAGTTCGCCACCCTTGCCCGAAATAAGTACCATATCATTAGGTTCCATAAGGGATAGACCTTTTTTAATGGCCTGCTTTCTATTAGCTATTTTTATGTAATTCGAATTTGTAAAACCTGTCGCAATTTCATCTATAATGTCATTCGGATTTTCAAAGCGAGGATTATCACTTGTTATTATAGACAAATCGGCAATTTTCTCTGAAATAGAACCCATAATGGGTCGTTTAGTTTTATCCCTATTTCCACCACAGCCAAAAACCGAAATCAATCGACCTTTGCAGACTTCACGAGCGGTATTTAAAGCTTCTTCAAGACTATCGGGTGTATGAGCAAAATCTACAACCACATTTTTATTTTTTTCCAACTCGATTACATTAAATCTACCAGTAGGGGCTTTTAATTTACCAGTAGCAAGCATAATATCACCAATATTTACACCTAGACAAAGAGCGGCTGTTTGAGCAGATATAACATTATAAACATTAAATTCACCAACTAAATTGGTTTTGCATTGTAAAACATTGTTGAATAAATTAACTATAAATTTAGTATTATTAGACGATTTATTTATATTTAGAGCAAACACATCAGAAGGATTATCAAGCCCGTAACATAAAAGCAAAGGATACTTTTCAGAAAAATATTCGGGAGAATTGTCTTCAAGAAATTTTAAAAGTGGTTTTCCTGATATGTCATCAACATTTATTTTTTCTAATAGTTGTTTTTTAAATTTTTCGTTTAAATATCTTTTTAAGAGTGGTTTTGAATAATCATCATCTGCATTTATAATTGCATATTTTATATTACCTTGCAAAAACCAATTTAACTTTGTAATTGCGTAGTTATCCATTGTTTTAAAATAATCTAAATGGTCTTGCGAGATGTTTGTTAAAATGCCAGCTTCAAAGTTTATGTTATCTAGTTTATTTAAAGCCAATGCGTGAGCTGACACTTCCATAACCACATATTCCACATTTTTTTTTACTAAAAAATCTAATATTTTATGTAATTTCAGGGGGTCTGGTGTTGTTAAATCTGTTTCATAATTTTTATCGTCTAAAAAAACTCCCAGAGTACCAATAACGGCGGTTTTTTTATTTGCCTGTTTTAGCATATCTGCTAAAAAAAATGAAGTGGATGTTTTTCCGTTTGTGCCTGTAATACCAACAATTTTTAACTTGTCTTTTGGATTATCGTAAAAATTGCTTGCCAAATCTGCACAAGCCAACCTACTGTTTGGAGTTATAATTTGAGGAACATCCACATTGTCAAGCTCTCGTTCGACAACCAAAGCGGTTGCTCCGTTTTTAACTGCCTCTATTGCATAATCATGACCATCACTATCTATTCCTTTTTGTGCAATAAACAAGCCGTTATCTTTGGTATCCTTACTGCTTATTGAAATGTTGCTTATATCAACATTATTTATATTTCCAACAATTTTTTTTGTTTGTGTACCTTTTAACAAATCTAACAATTGCATAGCTACTCCTTGCATATTTATATGCAAAAATTCGATACAAAGTGTAAAAGATATTCATTTTAGGCATTAATAATGTATGTGCAAAGGATTAATAATGTTTTTTTTTTGGAATGAAAATACTAATTTTAAGATTTAACTTTGTTTTGCGGTTAATTTGCATTGTTGTTTGATATAAAATTATAAATAAAAAAACACACCAATTATTAATATGATTAGTTGATAAAAAATACAAAATATGATAAAATAGTCTTATGAAATTGAAAAAAATTATTCTCAGTTTTTTGATAAGTATTTGTGTTTTATCAATGCCTTTTTTAAGTGGCTGTTTATTTTTAGATTTTATTGATTTCCAAGATTATGCCCCAGGCGAAATTACATCTTTTAAAGCTTGTTACAGGGCAGAAGGTTACGAGTTAGACAACACAATTTCGAAATACGCAAACCTTGTAACTGATCAACTTTATGCAAATTTCGGTATTTTGAACGATAATGAACATCCAAGTAAAATAGCGGATAAGCCAGATAAAGCCGAAAACTCTAATTATGATAAGATAAGAGTGCAGACACAATATAGTGAAATAAATAAAGGCATTTCGTGGAAGTGGTCATTTTCACAAAATGCAGAGCCTCAGTCTTTGAGTACAAGCGAAGGTGCTACCGAGTATTATTTAGAACAGTCAAAACAAGATGCTTATTATAATGAATATGTCCCAGTTTATTCAATAGCAATGGAAATTGTTTTATATGAGATTATGATGAACAAAACACCAACTATTTTCACAATAGATATAAACCAAGAAACAGGAAGTACAAAAGTTTATTATGACACTTCAAAAACAAAAGAAATCATTGTGCCAACAGAAACTGAGCAGTGTGTTGCCTTAAATGATACAAGGGCTGAATTTTTAACAAAAGGTTTATATATAGGGCTTACCATAAATAATGTCCAAATTTTGAACAATTATATATTAAATAATATTATAGGAGATGAAATTATAAATTCTCCTTATGACACAATAAAATATAAAGATAAAACTCAGTCATTAAATTATGTCGTTCAGCAAATTCTAACTCTTGAACCAGAGTTGAATCAGACTAATGAAACTAAATCTATATATTCACCGTATCCGATGTCTTATATAAAAGACTTCACAGGTAGCAAACTTTACATTAACTCAAACAGTTCAACAGCGTTAGAACATATTCCAGCTTTGGAATATCAATCTGTTGTGATTATGCCAGACGATGATATTGATTCTTATCTTTTAATATCTTTGGCTTTTGAATGTGAGTATGATATTACAATAAATGCATCTTTGAATTATTATAATGGCTCTGCGGAGCCTATGAAATCATATGTTCAAAATGACATATTTATCAAGGCTGGTATTTGGACGCCTGAGGATATGAGCGATTTTTATATTGACAATTCATATAAAATAAATAGCTTTAACCAGCCTAATATTTTTAGGGTTGAGCAAACGGTTGTAAATAACTCAACAGGATTAGCAAATTATTATAATATTACAGATAATTCCAAAATAGGTATTTTAAATAACGGAAAAATTAATCAGCCTTACTTTGAATTCACTTTTGAAATTGAAAAAGATACTTCAAAAGACTACTTCCCGTTTAAAGTTGGGGTGGTATCTGTCTGGAATGGTTAAATTTTTAAGATATGCATAAAATTAATTTCAAAGACTATCAAGTTATTAAGTAAGAAATTACATCTAAAAAACACAACAATCTACAATTTTAAGAAAAATTAAGAAAAACACTTTAAGGAGAATGAATGAATATAAAAGACATTAACGACAAACATGGCAATGTTATAAGAGTGTGTTACGATTTGCAGGTGGTAAATTATGAAGCCAAAAAAAACATAAAAAATTTAGTTTTAACTGCTGAGAAATCTTATCACGATCAAATTAAAAATCTGGTAGAACAGGTTGTAAAAGGGAAATATAAAGTTATTTTTATTACAGGACCTTCGTCCGCGGGCAAGACAACTTCATCAAAGCTAATAAGTGAATATTTAAAAGCAAAAGAAATTCAAAGCATCATCATTTCAACAGACGATTTTTTTTACGATAGGGAAGATACACCGAAATTACCAGACGGAAGTTATGATTTTGATAATGTAACGGCTGTTGATGCGAAATGTTTTAAAAACTTTTTAAATCAACTAGTCAATGATGGCGAGTCAAAGATGCCAATTTTTGATTTTTACCACGGCAAAAGAATGAGATATGTGGATATTAAATCTAATAGAGAAGAAGTGATAATAATTGAAGGTACACATGCAATGAACCCCATATTAACAAACGAAGTTAACGACATTGCATTTAAGGTTTATGTTAACGCAACCAACGATTTTATTTTAGGTCGTGAGGTTGTTATCACTTCAAAGATTTTAAGACTTATGCGCAGATGTATTAGGGACCATTATAAAAGAGGCAATACAATTGATGAAACTATTAAAATCTGGAAACATGTTTGTAAGAGTGAGCAGGAATTCATAACACCGTTTAGGCGAGATGCTGATTTCATTTTGGATACAACTCATATGTATGAGCCGTTACTTTATGATTTTTATTTAAAACCCTTACTTATTAAGGCAAAAAACAATGTATATACAAGAGATTTCAAAAATGTTTTCTCTAAAACAGGAAGTTTAAATAAAAATGTAGTTCCCGATGATTCTCTGCTTTGGGAGTTTCTAATTAAAGACTAATGCAAATAAATCCAGCCGTAATTAATTTGGTTGGATAAGTTCTCACTTAAAAAAATTGAGAAGCATCATAATTCGTAGAATTTAAAATCAAGTTGGGCGAATTATTTCATTAATCAAACAAATTATTTGATTATTTCAAATTTTGTGTTATTATTATGTAAATGAAAAAAACAATTGTAATTTCACTTGCTGACATGTTTGCAAATAAGGTTACAGATATGGTCGCGAATGACCTAGGGCTCTATTTTTTAAATCTTGATGATTTTATTGATTATAGATTACTCGATTATAATAGAATAATAGAAAAATGCGGAGTTGAATATTTAAAAAAACAAGAAGCAAAATATATAAAAGAAGCTTTCAGTTTCGTCGAGGCTATTTATTATATCTCTTATGATTTATTTGTTAACAACCAAATTTATTTTGCAGATTGCCTTATAATCTATATTGCATTAACTTGTGAACAATTGGCAAAGTTAAATGAAAAAACTTTTGTAATAAATAACCTTGCATTTCAGGATAGAGATGCTTATTTAAGGTCTATTGGTTTAGTTATAGAAGGTGATTTTCTAGTAGAAAAGAGCTTTTCAAATAAAATAATACAAAAATTAAAACAAAATGATTATATTTAAGGAATAGGTGATGAAAATAATTCAAAAGTCAATTGAAACCCTAAGAGTTTTATCTGCAGAAATAATTTCAGCAGGTAAAATAGGCGATACAGGCACTGCTTTAAGTGCATCAACATTATTATACACCTTGTTTAAGGACCATTATAATTTTTACGGGGGCGATTCTTACATAAACAGAGACCGATTTGTTATGGCAGCTGGTTCGGCAAGTGCTGTTTATTATTCGCTTATGAATATGTTTGGCTTTGATATTTCTGGTTCAGACTTAAAAAATTATGCTCAATTTAAAACAAAAACACCTTATTCGCCTGAATTAGACTTAACTGAAGGCGTTGATTGCACGGCAGGACCTTTGGGGCAGGGTGTTGCTACTTCTGTTGGACTTGCCATTTCGCAAGCTTTCCTTGCTAAAAAATTCAATGCTCAAAAATTCAATATAATAAGCAGTCATACATATTGTTTTGTTAATGAAGCCAACCTAATGTCTGGTGAATCTATGGAGGCTTTAAGCCTTGCTGGAACATTAAATCTTAATAATTTAATTTTGCTTTATAATAACACTGGCACAACAAATGACGGAAGTTTGGAAAATATTAATAACGAAAAAGTAAAACGCAAGTTTAAAGCAATGGGCTGGAAAGTAATAACTGTTTATAAGGGAGATAATTATCTCTGGGATTTTATCGCAATTAAAAGAGCAAAGCGTAGTCAAAAGCCAACTTTAATAATATTTAAAACAAAAGCGGGGCAAGACTCTGTGTTGGAAGGCACATATGAAAGCCATAATAAAATTCTTCAACACAAAGAAATAGAAAAAATAAAAGCTGATTATAATTTTAACGGTGCCTTTAACATATCAAACGAGGTAAAGCAATATTGTATGCGCACACACAGAAGATTAAAGGTTAAATACTTGCAATGGGAAAGACAGGTTGTTTTATATAAAAACACACATCCAGAATTAGCTGAACAACTCAATGCCTTTTACGACAAACCCAAAATTTCGCTTAATAAAATTTTAAAAAGCACAATGCAAGAAACTGAAAATATGCGGGAATTTAATAATGTCATATTAAATCAGTTGTCAACAATAAGACCGTGTATAATGGGTGGCAGTGCTGACAATTTATATTTAACAAAAGCTCGCTTAAATGAAAAAGCGTTCTCTAAAACGAATTATCGTGGACGACACATCCATTTTGGTTCAAGAAATCAAGCTATTGGGGCAGTGTGCAATGGTATAAGTTTGTATTTTGGAGCCCCAAGTTATTGTTCGTCAACACTTTTGCAATCTAGCAATATGTTACCGTCAATGCGGTTAAGTGTCCAAATGAATTTGCCTGTGCTTTATATTTTTACGCACGATAGTGTATTTAGCGGTAATTTTTGGCAGTCTTTTTTGCCTGTAGAGCAACTTGCTCAACTTAGAGCAATTCCAAACTTTTATGTTTTCCGACCTAAAAATAATGAAGAATTACTTGCTTGTTATTCTGTTATATATAAAAATGAAAGTCCTAGTGCATTAGTTCTTTCGGGTGAAAATTGTTATAAGGAAACTAATGATGTTAAGTCTAAAAATATTGTTACTAAGGAAACAGAGCAAACTGAATATGACCAAGCAATAAACGGTGCTTATATTTTAAGCGAAGATGACAAAGCCGAAATAATTATATTTGCGAGTGGCAGTGAAGTAGATTTAGCTATTGAAGCAAAACAAATATTAAACAAAAGCCGTAAAAAAGTTTGTGTTGTAAGTGTTCCATCAATTGAGTTATTTGAGAAACAAACGGACAAATATAAAAATTCAGTATTGAAAAAGGATATAAAAACAAGAGTCGCTGTTGAAGCTTCCAATGATAAAGTTTGGTACAAATATATAGGGTTTGACGGATTGTTATTTAATATAAATACATTTGGAATAAGCGGAAATAGCGAAGAAGCAAAAAATCATTTTAATTTTAATGCAAAAAAATTAGTTTCACAAATAAAGGCAATTAAAGCTTAATAAACAAATTATTTAAAACACATCTACTTTAAAAACGATTTTAAATTTAAAGAATACTTCCTTTTATTAAAGAAAGTATTCAGCCTATGTTTTTAATTTCGAAAGTAAAATTGCTTATTATCTAAATAAATCTGATAGCATAATTAAAGTTAAATGCTTAATTTTAATTTAAGTTTAAAGGCAAACACTCATTAAATTATTAATCCCGCTCATTTGATTATTTATTGTAGCAGATATAATGACCAACTGCCTGTTAATATTGTTTACATCTATAATTCGAATTAGTTGTAATATAATAGTCGAAATAGAACTAGCTAAATTGTAAGCAATGCCTAAATCTGTGCAATAATCTCCTGTCAAAATAGGTGTTGGGTATCTGTTGGATGTTGGTGGCAATATTCGTCCGGTCAAGGTTCTATAAATTTCAAATACCGCTTGGTTTAATATAAAAACTTCATTTGCATAAGCATTTAACTGGCTGGATGCATTAACATCTGGTGCATATGTGGCAATTTGCATATATAAACTTTGCAAGTTTCCAAGTTCATAATACAATTCAGTTAAAAGCAAGAAAGCTCGATTGCTTGCAGGTGGCACAATAGGTCTAGGTTGAAACGGCGGAAAAGGTTGCTGTCTTGGAGGAAAAACAGGTCGACCTGGCATAGTCGGTATTTGCTGTGGTGGCCGTTGAGGTTGTGGCATTACAGGTGGCTGTGGCATTGCAGGCGGTTGTGGCATAGAACCAGTTGGAGCAAAAGGCTGTTCTGGAATAGGCCTTTGTAACGAGGGCTGTATTGGAAAAGGTTGAGTTGAGTCGAAATCTGTTTGAGTTGTTTGCTCTCGTTGAGTTTTACTTTTTGGCTGAGCCTCCCGTTGTATAATGTCATTTCTTTGTTTTTTCAAATTTTCTTTCTTTTTATCTTCTACATCATTTTGAGTATCTTCACAGTCCTTTTTGCTATCATAACTTTCTTCATTTTGTTTTGATTCTTCAAAATGTATTTGAAAATTTTCGTCTGTTAAATAGTTATCTTCGGTGAAAAAATCATCACTTAGGTTATGTAATGGAACTCTATTTCTGTTCGTAAAATTGGATTCATTTAATAAAAAACTATTTCTAAATCCTCTATTATTCGTGGAACGCTCTACAATTTTGTAATCATTTGTAAAAACATCAAAAACTTCAATAAAATGTCTATCTAAATTCATAAAAACTCCTGTTTAATTATTTTTATGATATTAATAGTTTTTTTGTGATTTATTTAAAAAAATATAATTTCAGGCTTCAAGCTTAAAACTCTGTTTTTACTCACTTTATCTTACGAGCTAAAAATTAAAGTTGACAATCACAAATTAAAATAATATAATAAACAAGTTAACAATTTCAATAAGTTAATAATCAATCTGTATTCTGAAAATTTAGATTTAGTTAAATTTTAAAAACTTCGGTCAACAAAAATCAAGCTGAGTTTTATTCAAACTGAACTTAATTGCCCGAATTAGTTACGGAAAGATTAGTAATTTGGTGATACATATTTAATTTACTAATATTGAAATGAATAAAATTGACTTCTAAATTGTAAATTTCGAAACACAACACCAAGCTAATAAAAAAAATCAATTATGCGTCCGTTGTGAAAGGGATATCATATTTCTCTTCGGTATAAATGCAAAATTAACTTTCTCAGAATTTAACTAAAAAATATTATGACCAGACTGTATGGTAATTTGCGAAAAAGACAACATGCTCCATTAGCTCAATCGGATAGAGTAGACGGCTTCGAA
>JAQVYC010000028.1 GCA_028708805.1 Clostridia bacterium
AACCATAAGGCTTGCAAAACATTTCTGCACGAAATTTGAGTATTGAATTAGGAATATATAATATTATTTTTATCTGTGTATTGTAATTTGAAAAGCATTATGATATAATTATTTTACTCTTTGAAATCAAGTGAAAATCAAATTTGAATTAAATTTGATATTGAATTTAAATTCAAAACTCATTTTTAAAATTATTAAAATATTATTAATAAGGAGAAATTAAAATGCCAACACAAGAAAAACAGCAAAATAATGGTGCGCGCCTAATTAAAAAAGGAAAAACAAAAGATGTTTATGCTTTGCCAAATGGAAATGTCTTATTGAAATTTAAAGACAATATAACAGTTGGTGATGATGGTAAAGAAGACCCAGGCGGAAATAAAGCTGGTGGAACAAGGCAAAATCTTGGTAAACAAAGCCTAGCACTAACAAAATATTATTTTCATTTAATTGATAAAAACTTAAACATACCAACCCATATGGTTGATGCGAATTTGGCTGAAAACACAATGGAAGTGCTTCCGATTAAAACCTTTGGAAATGGTCTTGAATGGATTTGCAGAGCAAAAGCTGAAGGCAGTTTTTTAAAAAGAAACAAGAATATAATGCGAGGTATGCCTCTTAATAATTTAGTTGAAGTTTCTTTGAAAGATGATGAGAATGGCGACCCAATTCTCAATAAAAATGCTTTTGTTTGTGGAGGTAAATACAACTGGAATGGTAAAGAGATTGATTTAGGCAATGGAGTAATAAGCTCTCCAAATTTTGATTTATGCTACATTTACACAAAACAAATCACAGATCTTATTATAAAAGATTTTAAAAAAAGAGGCTTGGAATTTATAGATATAAAGTATGAATTTGGTTTGACTAGAACTAATAAGGTTGTTTTAATTGATGAGATTTCAGCAGGAAGTATGCGTGTATTTGATAAAAAAGGAAACAAACTCGAAAAAGACGACATTTATGAAGCAGTAATAAATGACAAGAACTTTGGAATGTCGAAAAGAGATATGGGCAGAGACTTATAAAAATTAATTTTACATAATCTATAAAAAAAGCAGATTATAAATAGCAAATTTAAAATCAAACTTTACTAACTAAAAATTGTTTTTTTCTTAAATAAAAAACATATTTTAAACCAAACACAATGTGAGAGGTCTAATGATAAAAAAGTTTTATTTCAAAATATAAAACAAGTTATTACTCTTGGTTTTGTAAAATACCGACTTGGAAAGTTCGGTATTTTTTAAATGTCTAAACAAAACATAACCCATTAAATCTGGTCTGACGCAACTAACTTACCATTTTTACAATGAATGTACATAAGTCAATTCAAGCTTGTTTATAATATTAGAAGCTTCATTCTGAATTAAATACTTCATACTTATTTTTAAAATTAAAAAAATTGTTTTTTATTTTCGTTTTGTTTTGCATGCTTTCTATAATTTAAATTTACTATTTCACTTGTGCTTCTTTTTTGACTTTCTTTACAGTCTTCTTCTTTTTAGATAACTCAATAGATTTTTTTAAGGCATCCATTATATTTATAACATTGTTAGGTTTAACAACCGTTTCTTTGCTTTTAATTTCATTGCCATTTAACTTTGACTGAATTGCAACAAGCAACTTTTCTCTATAATTGTTTTTATATTTTTGTGGCATAAATGCAGAAGTCATATTATTTATAATACTTTTTGCCAACTTCAATTCGTTTTCATTGACTTTTATTTCTGTTTTTTTAACTGGGCTGGTTTGAACTTCATCATAGAAGTGCATTGTATATAAAATCAT
Organism: Clostridia bacterium; assembly: GCA_028708805.1. Taxonomy (GTDB): domain Bacteria; phylum Bacillota; class Clostridia; order Christensenellales; family UBA1242; genus UBA5489. Next base: position 1,795 of record JAQVYC010000028.1, read on the forward strand.
TTGACCGCCAATAACTCTTATGGCAACAAGTTGCTCTTTTGTTCCTAGCACTGTGGTTGCAACTCCAACCTTATTTTCTTCTTCAATTGCTTTTAAAATTAGATTGAAAGCATTTTCAGCTCCATTTGGCTTCACATAATAGCTTTTATCAAAATAAATAGGATCTATTTGTTTTAAATCCACAAACTCCAAGATTTCAATGCTTTTGTCTCTTTTGCTTTTTATATCATCTATTTCTTTATCGGTTAAAATAACATATTTATCTTTCTCATATTGGTATCCTTTAACAATATCATCCTTACTTAAATTAGCCGGACAATTTTCACAAGTTTTTTTGTATTTTATCCGTTCGCCTGTTTTTTTATGTAATGTGTTAAAGCTAATATCATTATTTTTAACACAAGCATGAAGTGTAATGGGGATATAAACAACACCAAAAGCAATTGTGGATTTATAAGATTGTGCCATTTTAAATTTACCTCTTAAAAAGTATGTGCAATGCACATTTTTCCATTCTTTTTTTGAAAATAAAATATTTTTATTAACATGATTAAGTGTGTTCTCATAGAATGTTTAGGTATCTGTTATGATAGAATGGTTTATTAGTTTATCCCCCGTGTTGCAAACGCTTATAGCAACATTATTCACTTGGTCAGTAACGGCATTGGGTGCTTTGTTCGTTTGCTTTTTTAAAAAAGTAAATAAAAAAGTATTAGACATGATATTAGGTTTTGGAGCAGGCGTTATGATTGCTGCAAGTTTTTGGTCTTTACTTAGCCCTGCTATAGATGGCTGTGAAGCATTGGGTCAAGTAGCTTGGCTTATACCTGCCATTGGGTTTTTATGCGGAGGATTGCTTGTTGTTTTTGCGGATAAGTTTTTAGATAACATGCTATTAAAACGAAATCAAAAATATGCGACCAAACATGAGTCTTGGAGAAGAAGCATCTTACTTGTATCAGCAGTTACAATACATAACATTCCCGAGGGAATGGCAATAGGTATAGCTTTTGGTTCGGCTGCATTAGGACTCCCCGGAGCAACATTGCTTGCCGCTGTTATGCTAACAATTGGCATTGGTCTTCAAAACTTTCCAGAAGGAGCAGCGGTTTCTTTGCCACTCAGACGAGAAGGCTACCCCATAGGCAAATGTTTTTTTTATGGTCAGGCAACTGCATTTGTTGAGCCTATTGCTGGGCTTATTGGTGTGGTTGCTGCAATTACAATGCAAAATTTGTTACCATTTTTGCTTTCCTTTGCCGCAGGAGCTATGATATGTGTTGTTATGGCAGAATTAGTGCCAGAGTCAACACGAGAGAATAAGGGTAAGGCTACAACTGGAATTATAGTTGGATTTATAATAATGATGATATTAGATGTGGCGTTGGGTTAAAAGTTAAATCTTTACAATTTGTTAGTTTCTATTTAAAAATTCAACCTTTAATTTGATAAGTATAAATTAAAATTGACTTATGTCTTTTTTTTATATATTATATAATAAATAATAGGAAAAAAAATGAAGAAAAATTTGAACATATACACCATAGCCGATTCTTATTTCCCGCATGTGGGCGGAATGGAAATGGTGGCGAAAAACACAGCGATTGCACTGGATAAATATGCTAATTCAGTTGTTTTTGCGCCCAAAATGAAAAACTGTAAAGATGAAAATTTAAAAGTTTTTAGAGTTAAAAGTATTCCAATAAAAGACCCTGCATTTGTTTTTAGTTTGCCTAAATGTGATAGAAAATTAAAGAAGTATTTAAAACAAAACAAACCAAATATTGTTCATGCTCATAATTTAGCGAGCCTATGCAAGTGGTTTATTAAATTTGGAAATAAACATAACATTCCAACCGTTTTAACTATTCATGGTTATTTAAATGTTGATATTAACAATGTTGTGAAAAATAAATTAGTTAGAAAGCTTGTGTTTAATTATATGTTGAAAACCATAAAAAAAGCTAAATATGTTTGGACAGTATCTCAAAAATGTAAAGAATATTATGAAAATCTAGGTATAAAGAATATTGAGGTAATGAAAAACTGTACAGATGAATTACAAGCAAATTTACAATATATAACTGAATTAAAAGAAAAATATAATATAAAAAAATCAGACAATGTTATGTGTTTTATAAACCGTATTGTGTTTTTGAAAAATATTCCGCTTATGTTGCAAGCCATAAAAATTGTAAAGGAAAGCGGATTAAAATTTAAATTTTTTATAGCAGGAGACGGAGCTGATTTAGAGAATTCTAAAAAATTAGTACAGAAATATGACCTTGATGATTGTGTTATCTTTTTAGGGCTAATTAAAGAAAGAGAAAATGTAGCCAGTGTTTATGCTCTTGCCAACTTAAACTTATTCCCTTCTGTGAATGATACTTCGGCACTTTGTATAGGCGAAAGCGCTTCACAAAAAACACCTACGCTCGCAATGCGAGATTGCAGTGCCAACGAATTTATAAAAGACAACCAGAACGGTTTTTTATGTGAAAACACCGCAGAAAATTATGCAAGTAAAATTATAGAATTACTTTCAGATAAACAACATTTGGAAACAATTGGTGAAAATGCACATAAAACAATATATAAAACTTGGAATCAATATGCCGAAGAAGCCATTGAAAAATATAAAGAATATATAAATAACTAATTTTTAAAAGCTTATTCAACTTACTTTATTTTTTGAATAACCTTGCTTTCTAAGTGAGAACTTACCCAACTAATTTAATTACGGCTGGATTTGCTTGCTGAGCTTCTGCTGTTTCTGTTTTAATTAGCACAAGAAGCTTGATTCAGAATTATTCATAACATCTTTACTTCTATTACAATATCCTATTTTTGAATATTGAAAATTCATAACTATTAGGCAGTCTAGAATATTCTTCCACCCGTAAAAGATTTTTTTATTCTTTGATTATTTACTACCCTATCTAGCTTTTATATTAAAAGTTATTCTTAAAACAAGAGAAATAAAAAAGAGTTGACTATTTCAACTCTTTTTTTATTAATATACAATAAGAACACATATTCAACAATTAATTAAATTTGCTTGCTAAGTTTTTTCTTTCGTTAATATAAGCTTTTTATTTCTTATACAAAAACTAAATAAGGCTCAGGCTGTTCACGCCAGCTTAATAAATTTAATTCACCAGA
>JAQVYC010000002.1:0-22900 GCA_028708805.1 Clostridia bacterium
GGCACAATTGCCATAAAGATTACTGATTTAAAACTCTTCATAACTATTGCGGATTTTGGCTCAATTTTATCTGAGGCATATTCGCTTCTTATAACTGAAATGATAATTGAAACAAAAAGCAAAATTAAAGCTAAGATAATAAGACTCCAAAACGCATTAGACAAAAGTGGAAAATCACCAAAAATTGTGCCTCTTAAAAAGTGATATACAATATCCCCACCCTGCGGTTCGCCGTTAATATAATATACATCTAAGCCTGCTAATTTTCTAAAAACCATTTGCAAGATATCAATAATAAATAAAAACGCATTAGAAATTAAATAAGTCAATTTTGGTATTATTGAAAATAAGCCCATAACATAAGCCCAAACATCCAAAGCCATCACTTGAATACCAAAAAGGAATAAATTCATTTTTACCTCTTGTATTATATTTTGCATAATTATAACAAAAAAAAACAAAAATAACAACGCTTTTTAATATTTTTTATAAATAAGCCAAATTTATTCAAAATATGAATTCATAATTAAAATAAGGTTTAACAAAACCTATATTTTAAAATGCACGAATTGAAATTGTTGTAAAATAAAATCCATAAAAAGAGCGACTACCTAAAATATAGTCGCTATATTTAAAACACAAACCAAAGATTTATATTAAAAATCAACAAGTTAATTTTTTACCGTATATTTATAATACATACAAACCTAGAAAAACCGATAAATGTGATTAGAATTTTGAGCAACCAATTTATCTGGAACGGTCTTTATTTGATTTTTCTGGTGCTTTTTGCAATGTTCCGTTCTTTAAAATCTTTTCATCTGAGATTTTCGCCGCTTTTTCTTCTAATTCTTTTAAAACTTCTTCATAATTTATTTCTATTTCTGATTTTTCAGACAATTCTTTGAAGTGAGTATAAAACTTATATCCAAAAAAACAAAATCCTAATGTACATATTCCATAGCCCGCTAACCAAACAGACTCTTCTTGTGATAAAACATTTAAGGCAACACCAGAACAACTAACAGTAGCCCCCAACGCACATATGCCACAAGCAATTGCACTATATTTTTTCATATCTTCTCGGTATCTTCTTTCAATATTTAATATTTGTGTGTAATGTTCCTTGTCTGACATTTTTGCCATTTTATGACCCCCGAATTAAAATTAGGTATAATTATCTGGTAAATCATTTTCAAATAAGACTACATATTTTCCTTTTGAACCTATTATTTTCTTCAATTTTTGCTTTGCCTCATCTAAATTTTCCACTAGAAATAAATTGTCCTCATCAAACTTGCTAGATATTAATCCTTTTTGAAGACTCTCTGCATTGACTTTATTCACAATAATAACATAATCACATACTTTGGCAAGTTGCTTCCCAAAACTAATATTAACCTTTGCTTCTTCTTCGCCAAGCTCAACCAAACCCGGTGTTACACAAATTTTTGTGTAGTTTTCATAAAGTCCTAAAACTTCCAAGGAAATCTTTGCCCCCTCTTCATTTGAAGAATAAGCATTATCTAAAATAGTAATATTTCCATTATAAATTGGTTGTAATCTATGTGATATCGGCTCCAACTGATTTATTGCTTTCTTTATACTTTCTAAGCTCACACCTAGCTTGATTGCTAAACAAGCACTTAACAAAATGTTGGATAAATTATGCCTGCCTAACAAACAAGTTTTGCATTTAACAGAACTGTCTTTATACTTTAAATTAAACTCTATTCCATTTTTTGAAAAATTCACATCTTCTGCACTGATTTCAGACTTTTTATTTAATGAAACAACATATTTGTTTTTTAAGCTACACGCATTATATAAAATTTGAGAGCCTTTACTGTCGCCATTAAATATAATATGTGCGTCTTGTGGCAATGAAAGAACCAACTCATTTTTTGTTTTTGAAATGTTTTCTTTGCTACCAAATGTTAAATAATGTTGTGTACCAACTCCTGTTATTATTCCATGATGTGGCTCAATAAGCTGGCACAAAAAACTAATATCTCCAACCTGTCTTGCCCCCATTTCAGCAATTAAAACATCGTTTTCACTTTTTAAATAATTTAAAACCACCTTGGTTAATCCCATTGGCGTGTTAAAACTGTGTGGCGACATACACACATTATATTTTTCACTTAACATTATATTTAATATATGTTTTACACTGGTTTTACCAAAACTGCCCGTGATGCCAATTTTTATCAAATCAGGTCTTTTGGCAAGCTTGTTTTTTGCTCGGCGGACATAATTTCTTCTTATCATTGATTCAAGCGGAACCAACAAAAAGTGTACTAATGGGACTAAAATAGGAAGCAATATCGGAGTTAAAACAATTATTCCCACTCTTAAAAATGGAAAATAAATTGTTGAAAGCCAAATTAATAAAAATGAAATTATAAAGCAAATTATATATAATAATGTTGTGATTCTTGACATTCTTCTAGTTTGCACCAATGGTGTTTTTTGCGGTAACTTAACCATGTTAATTATAAAAACAATTGAAAAATAAGCATAAAAAATTAATCCGAAATATGCAAAAGAAGTTGCTTTATTATAGACATCAAAAAGCGCATTTGTAACTAAAACACATGCCAAACTTAAAAAACATAACATTGCAATTCTGGAAATATATTTAGCTTTTGTATCGGCAAGCCAAACTTGATATCCTCTAATTTTATAGCCTGATATCTGCAATATCTGCAAAAACTTTTTAGACACTAAAACAAGTAACAAAGCATTAATTCCACTTATGAAGATTGCAATTAAAAAATGTATATTTTCAATATTTAAAAATTCTATAAATCCCATATCCCCTCCGTTATTTTTAGTTTATTATATGTGTTTATTGATAATAATGTAAAAGCGAAACAATTTGCAAGCTTAAAATAGTCGAAGAACCGTGCTGTTTACTATCAGTGCTTTTTTAGCATTGTTTCAACGAATTTTTAACACTTCTCATTTTTACCTACTTTATTCCATAAATTTATTGCTGATTATAACAAAATCATTAAATTTATCCAGATAAGCGAAATGTCCCGCATTTTTAAAAATAATAACTTCACTATCTTTAATTAGCGAATTGAGTTTTTTCGCCATATAAATCGGTGTTGTTTTATCTTTTTCGCCAAATATAATTAAAGTTGGGCAATTGATTTTTAAACATTCTTTTTCCAAATGCCTGTTTACTATGTTCACAAATGTTTTTTTCATATTATCAGATAATGACTTATAGTCTTTTGACCCTTTGTTTTTTTGCTTAAAACCTAATTTTTTCAATAATTTATATTTTTTAATTTTAAGCCATATAATTAAATTTTTCTTAGGCTTAATTCCGGCACTATCTACAAGAATCAATTTGCTCACATTATTATAAATGCTTGCGAATAAAATTGCAACTCTTCCGCCGAAAGAATGTGATATTAATTTAACATTATCAATTTTTAAAAAATCTAGAAATTCTTTTAATAAGAAAACATAATCTTCGAGTTTCCAAATCTCATTCATACTTTCCGACTTTCCAAAAGGAGGAAAGTCTATGAGTAGACAACGATTATTTTCAAATGTTTTAGCAACCGCTAAAAAACTATCTACCGAACCGCCCCAACCGTGTAAAAAAACAATCCAGTCGCCCTTTTTCCCAACTTTTTTATAATATACATTTTTACCCATAAATTTGAAAAACATATAAATATATATGATTTTCAATGCTTTATAGATAATAAACTTAAAACTAATTTGAGATTAGAATTAAAATTATTTGAAGTTTAAAAATTTATTGACATAATGCAAGCATTATCACCATTAGAATAATAACCTTTTCTAATATACTCTAAATAAAAACCAAACTTTTTATAAAGATTTATTGCAAGCAAATTATTCTCTCTTACTTCAAGCCATATTTTTCGAATATTATTTTTATTAGCTAAACTTTTTGCAAAATTTAAAAGAGCCGTTGCAAAACCCATATTTTTAAATTTGTTTTTAGTTGCTAGATTTATTATGTTATAATCTAAACCTTGCATACCTTCGGTTAAGATAAAAAAAATAAATGAAACAACTTTTTCATCTTGCCTTATGACATATGCAAATCTTTTTCCGTTTTGATTTTTTGTTTTCAACCTATCAATTTCATCTTTAAATAAATTTAAATTCCAGCTATTTTCACCAAACTGCTCAACTGAGATTTCATAAATTTCTGATATGTCCTGATAAGTAGTTTTTTCAATTTTATACATTTTAAACTCTTTTAAATTCAAGGCTGAACAAAGTTAGCTTATTTATTTTTCAAATTTTCTTCTGCCTGCGAAAGCCTTAAATAAATTGGGGCGAGATTTTCTAATTTTGTAAACATTTCTTTTGCAATATATTTCTTAGTAAGTTGCATCAACATTTCCGCACTCGGCTTTATATAATTTGAATGTATATCTATACTTTCATCCTCTGTAATAAAATTCAGTTTCTCATGTTCTAAACCAACAAAAAAACCTTTTTCTGGCAAGTTGTTCGACATATAACACTCGCCAACCCTTTCGCCGTTTAAATATTCGGCAACGAAATATCTACCCGAAAGGGCATTTTGAATACAATAAAAATTGCTTTGTTGCGGATTGTTTTTGATAAATTCAAACGCCATTAAATCTAAAGAATTTAACGCAATTAATTTTAAAGGATTAGCACAAGCAAAACCTTTTGCAATTGCCACCCCAATTCTTAGCCCAGTAAACGAACCTGGTCCAACCACAACGGCTAAAAATTCTAAGTTTTTAGGAACAACATTTTGAATGCTTAGAATTTCTTCAATTGCTGGCAAAACTTTTTCAGAGCTTTTTGCTTCTGCAATTATTTCTTTTTCAGTATATTTTCCATTATTTTCAAATGCAATTTGCGCAATCGGAAACGCCGTATTTACACATAAAATTTTCATTAGGTTCTTTATCCTTTTATATTTTTTTTATTAGACTTGAATGTTTTTAAATTCAGTTAAAAACGCATTCAACTAAATTATAATAAATTTTTCTATTTTTCGTCCTTGTTATTTTTCTCGCCTTTTTGCATTATTTCAATAGCTCTTTCATTATCTGATAACTTAGTAAAACTAATTTCATAATAAAATGTTGGCAATAAGCCTTTTACATTTTCTGCCCACTCAACAAGCACAATTCCATTTAATTTTTTTATATCGAAATATTCTTCAAAACCTAACTCATACGCTTCTTCTATGCTGTTTAACTTGTACATATCAAAATGAAGCAACTTAACTTCTTCACTTTCATATTCGTTTAAAATTGTAAAGGTGGGACTTGTTACAATTTCTTTTATGCCAAGCCCTAACGCAAACCCTTTTGAAAATGTTGTTTTGCCTGCACTTAAATCTCCGACCAAAGAAATCACGCACGGCTCTTGCACCGACCTAGCTATTTTTTGTGCCAACAACATTGTTTCTTCGGGACTTTTTGTAATTACTTTTATTTTCATTTTATTTTTCCTTAAATCTCACTTAATAATTTTTTCGATTAATTTAAATTGCTTTATGCTTTTAATGTTGGATATCTCAAAACACCTTTTATAATCTTTTTCAATGTCTTTAACATTAATTAAATTAGCATTATCTTTAAAATGCAAGATTGCAAGATTGCTGTTTTCAGACACCTTTCTTCCTGTTCTGGCTTTAATTTCAATTCCTAAGAAGTTGTTAAATGTTCCTTTATGTTTCCTTGTTAAAAAGCCAATGTTTTCAGTATTTATTTTTTGTATATATCCTGAATTTTCTGCCTTTAAATTAACTTTAAAACTTTTAAATTCTTCATCAAAAATATTTAAACTTCCGCCCTGTACTTTAACAATTTGTTTTAATTTTTCTAATGCTTTTTTGCTTTCAATGGTTTCTCTTACCTGTTTTTTCGCCTCATTCAAATTAATGTTTTTCGCCATTGATAAAATTAATGCTGATAAATATTCACTGAGTTTTAAAAGATTGTTTTTCTTATTTCCCATTAAAATTGAAATGCTTTCAAAAACTTCCAGTTCATCGCCAACGAAATCTCCCAGCGGTTCCTCCATTGAAGTGATAACCGCACAGGCTTTTTTACTTTCTTGCTTTAAGATATCAATCATAAGGTTTGCAAGTTCGGTTGCTTCATTCAAATTTTTCATAAAAGCACCACTACCAAATTTTACATCTAATAATATTATATCGCTACCACTTGCAAGTTTTTTACTTATAATTGATGAAGCAATTAAAGGTATGCTTTCAATTAATCCGTTCTTATCACGCAATTCGTAAATTTTCTTGTCTGCTGGGGCTAGGTTTTCAGATTGAGTTATAAAACAACCATTTGTTTGCTTGGTTATATTAATTGCTTGTTCAATGCTAAGATTATTATTTAAGCCTTGAAAACAAAGAACTTTATCTGCCGTGCCTCCTGTGAACCCTAAACCCTTCCCGCTCATTTTAAGAATTTTAACACCTAAACTAGCAAGAATTGGAACAATTAAAAGTGTTGTTGAATCGCTTACGCCACCGCTTGAATGTTTATCTGCAACAGGATAAAGTTCGCTTAAATCAAGAGTTTCGCCCGACTGTTGCATTGCCTTAGTTAAATAATAAGTTTCATTTTTACTTAAACCTTTATTTATAACCGTTTTCAAAAAGCTTGCCATTTGTTCATCCGAGATTTCATCAGCAAGATAATTTTTTACTACAAAATTTATTTCATTATTTTTTAATTCTATTCCGTTTGATTTTTTTTGTATGATTTTAGAAAAACTATTAAAATTATTACTCATATTTAAATTATATCATTTTTACATAAAAAGTAAAGTGAGAATCAAATTTAAAAGCAAATTCTTAATAAAAAAATGACAGTTATCAAACTGTCATTTTTTCTGATTTGTTTTCCCTTTTTTTTAAACAATTTTTTATCTATTTAATTTCGTTAGCCGTATCGCTTTCTTTTATTATTTTCTTAACGGTACTTGTCTTTTTTGTGTTTTCCTTTTTATTAATTTCATTTATATCTTCTTTTATTTCATTAATGTCCTTTTTGATATCTTCGGTTATGTCGTTTTGGTCTTCATAAACAGGTTTTTCAATAACTCCTAAAACAACAAGCACGCCACAAAAACCAAGTGTAATTCCATTTATAATACTTTCCGACACTGAAAAATTAAAAGCTTCTCCTAATGCTTGCAATAATATAACAATTGAAGCTGATAAGGCTACCCAAAATTTATATGATTTTATCCTGTCTTTAAACTTCACTTTTTTGCTCCTTTCTCGACTTTTTTATAATTAAAATATTCTTTATCTCGGAAACATCTTCTTTTACATCTTCAATGATGTCAATGTGTTTTGAAAGCTTTTCTATTGTTGCAATATATTTCTTTTCACGCTGGGAACTGTCTTTTAATTGATAAAACAACAGTGCCACAAATAGAGTCGCAAAAACACCGTTACTGATTATTATGTTAATTAATTCTTGCATAAATATCTCCTGCATAATTGATTATTAATTGAAAATTAAATTTTTCGTGATGCGATTTTTTCCTCTAATGTAATTCATCCTTAAAAAAGTTTAAAATTTTTATGTTTTGAAAAAAACTCTTTTCTTAAATGATATTTTATTTTGTTTAATATTAAAGCATAATTAAAATAAAGTTTGTTTGTTCTTAGCTTTAATTTTACTTTTGAATATTTATTTTTATTTTTTAAAACATATCCTTTCTTAATATTATTCATAAATATCTACCTTTAAGTTTAAGAAACTTATTTTTGATTTCCCAACTGATGAAATTATAACTTGAAAACTTTTAGCCTTTATTGAGGTGTTGATAACTTTAACTTTATTGCTTCCTTGTATGCTAATACTTTTTTCCTCTAAGTCTGATTTGATTTTAACAACGCAATCATATTCAGTTTGAATTATTATCTTTTTAATAATTTTTCTTTTTTCAGGTTGATTCAAATCTAACATTGAACTTCGCCATTCTGAATTTAAATCTGTTCCGAAAAGTTGCCCGCAATTATTTAATACACCAATTTTTTTAGAATAATCGCCGTAAAAAGTTGCTAAAATGGTGTTCAAAGACCCCGAATTCAAACTCAATAAACTTGAAATATCAACACCTCTTGTAATATTAAGTTTTTTATTTTCTAGGTCTAAAATAATTATTGCATTATTTTTAAAGTCTTCTGTATTTTCGCAACCTACTTGCTTATCATCATTAAAATTTAGTCGGCAAGCAAGGTAATACTTGCCTTTGAAATAACAAGCCGAGGCAAATTCGTTAACTGTGTTTTCAAGTAAGCTTTCTAAGTTTAAGTCAAATTTTGTAACACTAGAACCATTAAAACTATAAATTCCACCTTGACCAAAAAATATCACCACATTTCCACAAACAATTACGGTATCACCAAAAATTTTTGTGCTTGAAAGATATAAATCGCTGATACTGAAATTTTCTGAAGAACCATATTTTGAAAGTTTTGAAATGCCGTAATCTCGAAAAATAAATAGATAGTCGTCTAAATTAATTAAAGAATTTAAACGACCGCAATTACTCGTTAAATCTATACTGTTTAATGTACTATTCAAAGCAAGCGGACTTAAATTAGATGTGTATAATATTGAATTTCTATCTCCATCTGGAATTAAAAATAAATAATCATATATTTTGCAAAATGCCACTAACTTAGGGCAATCTTCATTGAACATAGGAAGCCTATGAGTTGAATAAACGCAAAGCCCATTACCACTGAAAAACAGCATAAAGTCTTCACCTTCTATGCAATAATTTAACCCTAATGGTAAATCATCAAATGGCTCAATTTTATCTATTATGTAAGTATAATCATCATAAGAAAATAAAACAAACACACTTAACCTGCCGTCAATATTATAAAAAATAACTTTGTTAACGGTTCGCTTATTTATGTGGTCATAATATTTGTAATGCCATATTTTTCTTACTTCTGTTTCATTGAATATTTTAATTATTCTTTTCTGGGATGAACCATCTTCAATAGGCAATGCCAGAGTTTCAAAGCCAATTCCTGTTTCTAGCAAGCCCCTTTGATTTTCATAATTATAACTCATTGTGCTATTCTCTGCGTTAACTGTTTTATCCTTGGCATTTATGTTTTCAGAAAAAGTATTAAAGGTTATTGTTTTGCTTATACTTTTTTTTGTTTTGATATTGTTTCTATAAAACATTTTTTATCTCCCCTGTTTTTTTTATGAATTATCTATGATATTTCCGTCCATATAAAAATCATTATTCCCACCTTCGTGGCTTTATTTTTATTTGACTTTTCTTTCGCATTGCAATTTTAATTCCGTCTTTATACCTTTTCTCCCAAATGTCCGCTTCGCTATGCTCTCCACTTATCAAACAATATTCACGGGCAATACCATAAGCCAAAACCTGCGGTAATAACTTTCCACCAAATAACAAAACTTCTTCATCTAAATTTAAGTTATCTGGTATAAAACTATAAATTATATTAGCGGAATTTGCATTTGCTTTAATATAATTTGAAAATATTTTATAAGAAATATTGTTGTCATTATTATCATAAAGCCTATACACCTCCAAAATACTTTCAGTAAGCAAATTAAACTCAAACTGCCCATTCTTAAATGTTATTTTTTCTTCATAAAGAAGAGGTAAATAGTCTGCACTTGTTTCTTTATAAATTAAATTGAAACATCTTACCAGAAAATCTATTTCTTTTTGTTGTGATTCGGTTATTTCTTCGGATATATTTTCATCGAAAAGTGATGTTTCTAAAAGCTCGCTTCTTCCAAGTAACACTAATGATGTTTCTATTATTTCTTTTAATTTCATTCCAGCTCCTTTAACTGAATTCAGTTATTTTTTTTATGTTAATTTTAATTGCTTATTTTGCAATTTGTTTCAGCATATCTCTTGCAACATTTAAAGTTTGATTATTTAAAAGTTCTTCTGTTTTTATGTTTTCATTGTCTAAGTTATCAGTTATATTTTTTATATTTTCAATTCGTGTTTTTTGTACAAGTTCTAAGGTTCGAGCATCAAGAGTTCTGTAAGGAACATTTAAGCAAAATGTATTCATTATTTGCCCTTTGTGATGAATTTCAAAACCTTGTGTTTTTGAATTGAAAATAATAAAATAATCTTTATCTATTTCACGCAATCGTTCAGAAATAAAAAATACATCTGTTTCAACTTTGATTAACATTCTTTCTCCGTTTTTAAAGTAAAAAATTTTCTTTAAAATTAATCTTAAAGAAAATTTTTTGTTAAAGCTTTGTTAAATTTCGTTCTTTATTTTTTTAATTTTCAATTAATTATTTTATCCTTCCGAAGCTTCTACAATTTCAAAAGGATTAGTAACTGTGCTTAATATGTTGGAAATTTTTGCTTGTGCAATTGGACGGTCGCAAATTAAGTCGGCATATTTCACTAATGTCGCATTATAAGTTGGATATCCTGGGACTTGTCTTATAACCTTGCCGTCTTCACTTTCTAGCCAATTCCAATCGCAAAGTTGATGTAAAACAAAATCTTTTGTGTTAAGCATATATAATGTTCCACTTTCAACAAACCTATCTGCTACAAGCGGAATTCCATTAAAAGTTATTGCTTTATAACCGCCCGCAAGTTCCATAATATCTACATTTCTTTTATAGTAAGATAAATATTGCTGATACGCTTTTCTAACATCTCTTGCACAAGAAATAAAATCAACTTCTCCGCCCGCCTTATCTTCCAAAGCATCAATTGCATCTTGCAAAACGATATCGGAGATTTCTTTCTCATTATTGTCTTTATAAGCATTTAACCAAGGGTAAGTTGTTCTGCTTAAACCGTAAAGGTCGCCTGAACCAAAAATTGCTTCCAGCCCAGTTATCTCAAAATCTTTCGAACCTTGAACATATAAATTTGCTCCTGTTTCTAATGTCCCTAAATTAGACGGAAAGTCCATATAAACTTTATTAGCACTTCTATCTATATAAGAAACTCTGTAACCACTAAATGTTTCATTTTTAACATCCTCAGCATAAACATCTAAAATCATTCCTTCAATAATGTTGCGAGCATCGCTAACCGTGAAATATTTTGTTCCCGCTTCAAGCCCTGCTGATGTTGTTGCTAAAAGTCCACTTCCGTTTCCATAAAGCATTCTGCCTAAATTAAAACTACTTGCTTTTATTAAGCCTTCCATTTCATCGTTCAGAAGATTTACAAAAGCTCCTGCATTATTCTCAGAAGCACGAATTGCTTTATCAGAAATTTCAATTTTTCCGTATAAGTTTTTTAAGCTTGTTTTAAACTGTACATATTTATTGTTGCCAGCTGTTGGCAAATTGCCGTCTTCGCTTCCCGCTCCTATTCCGCCATTAATTCCATATGGTGCAAGTTTAATAATTTCTTTGCCCCATACATTAGCGGAAGATTGTTTTATTTTTCCAAGAAGTGGATTTGCGTTAATGTTGAGCTGATTTGCAACAACACCTAAATACACACTTTTAAGTGCCGCTTCCGCACTGTTTAAAGTAACTGCCATTTTTTCTCCTTTATTAAAAATAACTAATTTAATTAATTATTTTTATTATTTTCTAATTGTTTTGATTATTTAATTGTTTAGTTGTTTTAATTTTATTAATATTAATTTCATTTATTATTTTAATATAATTAAGTAAACATTTTTTCAACAATTTCCTTAGCCTCTTCTAAATTGGTAGGTTTTGGTGGAGTGCGCAAAGCTATTCCACTTCCAACAGAACTTAGAATAATTTTTGGGGATTTGTTTTTTTGAAGTTCTTCTAAATATGACTTTAAAATACCTTGTTTAATATCATCGTGAGTATTAATAAAATTTTTTATAAATTCATCATTTTTTATAAGCTCTTCATCAGATTGAATATTAGATTGAGAGTTTTGAGTTGAAGTTAAATTATGAGTTGTGTCTTCGAGAGAGAGTTCAGAAATATTCTGTGATTTGATTTCTTCTTTCTCTTGTTTTTCAGTTCGTGTTTCATCTATTTGTTCTTCCTCTTGTTCATTTAATGTTTGATTTACACTTTGATTGACATTTAAATCATTCAATTTGTCTATTTCATTTTCATTCGAAAATTCGTTTTCTGTGCTTGCGTTATTCATTTTATCATCCTTTAATTTCAATTTTTCAGTTAACCTTTCATTCTGCATTTCATTTCTTTCAAGTTCTTTCAACCTTTGACACTTTCTTGTAAACTCTGCCTGCAAATTGTTATAGGCGGTAAGCAAACTTTGAGTGTTCTTAAATTTCCCCAAGGAGCCGACCGACTGCTCAAAGATGTTCTCATTTAACTTTTCATTTGCATCTGCAATTAACATCTGGCTTTCTTCTGGTTGTTCCCTATAATTCATATCTTGCATAAAAATTCTCCTTAAATTATTAATTAAATTTAATTTTTTTTAACTTTTATTTATTTAATTATTTAATTATTTAAATTTATTATTTTAGTTTGATTTATTTATTATAATTTAATTTGTTTTTTCATTGTTTAATTCTAATTTAATTTTATGTTCGGAAATATGTTTTAAAATATTATTAAAAAGGTTTGAACTAATATTAGCTTTCTTCTCAACTTCACCGCCTAATAAAAATGCAATGTGTTCCGAAATGTGAATTTCGTGATTATCAATTTCAGAAATTTTTGGATACTTATTTTCAATAAACATAAAATTTTCCTTAGAAGCTTTGCTCGCTTGTAACTCATCCAAATCACGAGTGCCTTCCCAAAAACCAAAGCCCAAAAGTTCTAATATTTTTGCTCGAATTTTATTTGACATTTTTCCACTTTCATCTTTTAACAAGCCCGACTTTAAAAGTTCGAGAATTAAATTTTTTCTTTGAGAATTACTTTCACCTAACTCGTTTTCCGTTTCAAAAATTATATCATCCGAAGAAATGTCGTTCGATGTGAAATAGAATATTTCAAGCTCACCATTTCTTCCAACAATTTTAGTAAGTTTAGGAATTTTCACAAATTGTTTATACAGCCTTAAAATATGTTTTGCAATTTCTTTTGTTGCACTTTTAATGCTATCACTTGTAATTAAAATTTTATTTTCATCTTGTTCAATTAAAAGTTCCAACGCTGTTCCACTTAAATTTTTTGAAGTATATTGATTATTTGAAAAATCTGATACTCCGCTCATACTTGCAAATTCTTTTATTAGGGATTCTTCTTCTTTTGTGAAATCAAATGGCATACTATCATTTGCCATATATTTCGGTGCGGTTGCTCCTTGCCGATAAACTAAAACTTTTCCTGGACAAAGCCCATCTTCTTCTAAATTTTCAACATCTAAAGAACCATCTTCAACTGTTAAAACCCCCATTGAAAGCCGATTTAAAAATTCGTGTTTTCTATTTTTTATTGCGTTATATGCCCTTTGTAATGGAATTAATCTTTCAATTATACTAAGTCCCCAGAAACAACCCACTCTTGGAATTGAAACTTGTTTAATTATTGGAAAGGTTCGACAATTGTCTGTATCGTTTATAAAAGGTAATTCACCAATATGTAAAAGTTTTCCTTGTGTAACAATCACTACCCTGCCATTAGGATACTTAATGCTTGGGGCTTCATATCTTTCAATAACAACAGCAAAATTTCTTTTAATTAAGGCATTGTTTTCTTGCGTATGCAAATTATCAAGCGTAAGCATATTTATCTCTTCGCCTTCAACATCTACACCCCATTGATTTTTAATTTCTTCTATATGATAGGCACGAGCATGAATTATACTTCTAGAATTTTTTATTTCTTGAACTTCTATGCTTTCTGGATATATTTCAAAAGGCGAAACAGCTAAAATTTCTACATCACCACTTTTCAAAGAAGCACCACTTTCTAAATTAGCAACAACATTTCCCTTAAAGTTATTCCAGACAACTTTATAAAAACTCGTACCACAAATCTCACTCCATTTTGTAGCTTCCGAAATTATTGCGTTCATTTCTGATTTACTATAAATTGATTCAATAATTTTCTTAGATAATTTTGCTGTTTTAATATCCGAATCATCATTGGATGCTGGCAAGACATTAATTTTCGGTCGCACTTTTTGAAGCTTAGATAACCGCCTTTCAATTATTGGCGAAATATGATTGTAAGTTTCTTGTTGTTGCCAAAAAAATCTTTTATTATAAGTTTGTATTTCATCAATATTTTTAATAAAACAATATTGATTACCATCTAAAAAATTCATATTAAGTTGCCACTGTGCTTCAAAGTTTCGCCTTTTTTCCTGACGGTTTTTAAAATCATCTATTACTTCTTTAATTAATAATTTATCGGCAACCTGTTGTTCATCTTTTTGTTTTTTTGTTAACTTTTTCATTATCTCTCCTTCATAAGCAACCTTTAAGGCAATTTTATATTTTCTTCATTTTTAAGAATATTAAGAAGTCTATTTCTTTCTTTAAGTAATTCTTCATCAGTCATATTCTCCAATTCAGTTAACGACTTCCCATCATAATAAGAAAGAAATATTTTTATGGCTGATATATCTGGTGGAAAATGTTTTTTTGTAATCTTTTTTTTATTTAATATATCTGCACCATTTTCATTTGCAATATATTCTTCAACAATTTCGTTTACATCATAACCGACTGCCCTTTTCATTAATGCCTTCTTTATTGATTTCTCTTCTCTAGCTTGCATTTTTCATTCCTATTTTTTTAATAAAAAACTCGTAAGTTTTTAACTTATGAGTTTCTACACACATAATAACACCGAGATTTTATTATACAATACTTATAGGACAAAATTTTTTAACGAAACAAAAGCCAAACGGGTAAAGCGAGCGGGCAAGCCAAATGATAAAGTGTAAAGAAAAAAATAGGCAATGTTGGAAAAAACCAAACGAGCGAGCTGTTAAATAAATTATTTTATAATATAGATTATCGAAGAGCCAGACAACAAGTAAAGTGAGTGGGCAAGCCAAATTTTTAATATAAATATAAGTGAGCGAATGTAACAAACAACGCACAGGCGGTAAGATAATCTGATAATAATTGGCAAATATAATAGGCAAAAACAAGTTGAAATTTTAATTTGCTTAAAATTTTTTATAAAATTATATTCGGACTACTCAATAATGAATAAATTCTTTGTTATGTTGATAAAGAAAAATAACAACTTTAAATAATTTCAGTTCTTTAAAATATTAAAAAAAAGCCGAGAAATTATCTCGGTTATATTTTTTATAGTTAAAATTGATTTAGGAATTCTTTCTTTCTTGAAGAGCGAATAATCATTATTGAAATAAACGATATTAGACCAATTCCCCCGACTGCCCCTAACACAATCCAAAGCCATGTTAAATCAGCCCCTTCTGGTTTATCTTCTTCAATCTCTAAAATAAGCACAAAGTTTTCCGTTATTGTTAAATTGATTGTAGTCGAAGTTTCTGTTTCGGTAGCCTTGATGAAATTAGATAATGGTCGGACTCCTTCGACTTTCCATTGTTTAAACTTAAATTCATCTTTCATTTCTATTCTGATTTCAATACTCTTTCCAACCTGCACTGATTGATTGAAAATGTCTATAAAATCTACATTGCTTTCATTGACCCAAACACCATCAACATAGAGTTTGCATGCATCTTTATCAATCGGAGTTTGAACATTCAAATTACAAACATTTTCTGTGAAATTAGCCTGAATTGTATAAGTTATGCTTCCGTCTTCTTCTGTAATATATGGAATTTCAGAATTTTCATCATGATTTAAATAGGTTATATCGGTATTGGTTCCTGTTTGCCCAAAGGCTATTGTTATAGATTTTTTTGCTTGCATACTATTTCCTAACGCACCACGCATTGCAACTATTTGTTCGTTATCCTTATCTAGCCAGCTCCAGTTTGCAAAAGCAAAAGAATTACTAGCAGGGTCAGCCACAAAAGTATATCCTTCCCCTCCGCCTCCATAAACAATTGTGCGTGTAAATGATGACTGCTTTATTGTAGATGAACCTTGCATAACAAGACCTCTATTAGAATCCTCTGTAATAACTCTCAATGTATAATTGATATTTTCAGTGGTAGCATAATAAGCACCTACTGATTTGGCATTAGCCGTAAATTCGTATCGTGCCAAAAAATTGTCAACAAAAACCAGATTTATTTCAGAGTTCGTATCTGTTTTTATTAAGGCTTTTATTTGTTTATAATTTACAAACTCATCAATTATTTCAACTTCAATTAAAAGCTTATCTCCAAATTTAAAAGAAGTTAAATCTGTTGGTGTAAAAATTTCATTTTCGAAAAGAAAGATTCCGCATTTAATGCCAACATCATTTAAACTAGAATTTAACATTATTGAAAAATTTTCGAAAACCTGTAAAACAATAAACTGAAAACTCTCATTTTTTGTCCATATTGTTTCCACATTCCAAACATATAAAAAATTCCAGATTAGTTCATCTCCACTTGTAGCAGATTGCAAAAAATTTTTTGTGTCGCCGAATATAGCGGATTCTTTATAATCAATATTTATATTTATATAATCATTAGGTTTTCCGATGAATGTGCCTTCTGCTTGATTGTTAAATGTGTAACAATACGAAAGTTTATTATCTGAAAAATCTTTTACTTCACCGAAAATTTTTCCGCTTGAAACTACGGCATTAATATGAGGGTAATTATATGTTATTACTCCGCCACAAAATATGTTTGAAATAATACCTAGCGCAGAACCCCTTTCAGCAATGCCAATAAAGCCACCTAAAAGCAACTGTGTTTGAGGCTCTACAAGCGAATTATCTATTGTTGCCGTTATAATATTTATATTGTTTGGCACTGCAAAACAGTTTGTTATTGTTGAATTTGTTGTGCTTCCTATAAACCCGCCAACAACTGTTAAAAGTGCTTCACTTGAATATTGCGTTACTTCTATGTTGGTTTTAACATAAGAATTTGTTATATTTGAACTCATAGAGTTTCCTATAAGCCCGCCTATGTTCGCCGAAGCTTTAATTTCTGCCTTAATATTTCCGCTGGCATATACTTGATTTATTGTTGAATAATTAGCTGTTTGTGCTAGAATTCCAAAATCGGAACTTGAAAAAGAATAATCTTTGTTATCAAATATATATGTATTTTCAATTATTATACCTAAATTTGTTATTGTTGCATTGTTTAATGTGATAAACAAGTTTTTATCTAGCGTTATTGTAAAGCCATTTCCGTTTAAATTACCGCTGAAATTTATAGGATTCCAGTTGCTTAAAATTATATTCTCGGTTAAAATAAAATCTTGTTCAAGGTCGGTTAACTCTGAAACAAAATTATTGTTTGTGAGTTCAACTGCTTCTGCCGCCCTTACACTTGCATTATTGCCAGAATTAAAGCTGGTTAACATAATTCCAGCTGTTAAAACAAATGCAAAAAAGTATAATATTTTTTTCATTCCTTCTCCTAATATGTTGTAAGGCTTTGTAAACTAAAAAATTAAATTCTGATTTTTTATGTAATTTTATTATACCATATTTAAGCAAAATTACAAATAAAAAAACCAATTTTTAAGTAAAGAATAATTATAAAATTGCTTATGCTACTCATTTGACTAATAAAAAAGGTGGAATTCGGGCTTTTCGTAAAGCGAGAAGTAAAAGCTTTCTTTTAAAGCTTTTACTTAAAGCTTCCATTCGGGAACTATAAGCCTAAATTTTCGCATTAATTTCAGAGTTTTTTATTTATAGTTAAAACCATTTACCTGCCTTGTCCTTTATCTCCACAATCTCTTTTGCTTTGAATATAAGCAGTTTTAGCTTCAACTGAATCGAATATATCAATTAAAAATTTTTGGTCATAATTTGTTAACATATTAAAATAAGACTTTTTGAATTCTGCATTATCCTGACCTGCTGTAACTAAATACTCTAATTTTTCAACATCCGCAGAATAATCAACACAATTTAAAATGACAAAACACCCTTGCGGTAGTCCAAGGTTTAAGCATCTATTATATAATGCATCCGCCAACTCATTATTATACAATACAGGATTATTCATTCCCGCAGTTAACATTATCCATTCTTTATCATTAAGCTCAATTAAATTATTAAGACTTGCATTACATAAGCTATGATAAATTTCTTTAACCATATTTTGCATTGGTTCAATGCTTGATTCCATTGATTTTGCATTTTTTTCAAATTCAAGATATGTTTTTAAAATACTTTCTGCTTTTTTGATATTCTCTAAATTTTGCTTATCTGGCTTCTTATTTATATCTTTTAAACCTTTCATTAATTGATTTTGATATATTTTGTGCATTCGATTAATCAAATTATCTAATGAAAAATTTGCATTATGTCTAGCACTCTTGTTTAAAGAATTGAATAAGCTTTCCATATAGTCAAGAGATAAAAAAGGCGAAGTTTTTTCTGTCAAATTAAATTTATATGTTAAATATTTGTAAAACTCATTAAGATTCGGCTCTAAGATATAACCATTTTCGTTTGTTATTTTTTTATATAATTTTTTTTCTCGTATCTGCTTTAATTTCGTAAACTGCATATCAATTATGCAGAAACTTTTTATCATACTTTCAAAACTATTTTTTTCAAATATTATTTTAGGCATAACAATCAAATTTTCACTATATTTATTTGTTTCAAATTTAGTTGAATTTTCTGTAACATAGCACATATCTTTTATTCCATTAAGTGTTGCCGCATAAGATAAATATGTTTCAATAATATTAGAATAAGCACTTTCCTTTATGTTATCAAAATTTAAAGCCGCCATAGCTATTTTATTATATGCTTTATTTAATTGGCTTTTTGTTAAGAAAGAAATGTTTTTTTCTTCTATCATTTTATACCTTAAATTTTTTTAACAATAAATATGATTATTTATACAATTACATTTTAACTTTGTTCTTGCAATTTGTCAATATGCTTTTTTATTTTTAAGATTTTAATAAAAATTTAAACTAAATTTTATTCCAACTTATGCGAAATTTTGTTTTTACTACAAAAGACATCATTAAAGAAAAGAATTATTTCGCCTAAACCACAAATCCAAATTCCAACTTCTTATAATTCATTATTTCTACTCATTCTAATTAGCTTTTCTTTGTTCTTTTGAACTTCAGATTTAATTTTTTTAGGAAACCTGTTGTAACTTTTAGACATTAGATAATAACGCAATTCATCAAGAGCATGGTCGTTTTTCTTTAAAGGAACTTCGCCATTCCCCCAACTATAACTTTTAATTTCTTTAATTAAATTAACACAATTCTTAAAAATAAAAAGTCTGATTGTTCCTTCTGCATCTTTCAGATACCACTTTACTTTATTAATACCAGCAAACAAATCTTTGTTCACATTTGTATTAACCAAAATTCCATTATCATAAAACAATTCGCTAACTGACTTTTCGCCCGCAAGCGTTCTTTGATTAGATGCACTATCTATAAGTGAACAAATCATACCATTACTACCTACGAACCAATTTAAACGCTTGCATATTTCTTTTATCTTTTCCGAATGATATTCCACAGTTTGTTTTGCTTCGTAATGCTCCGCTATAACATAAATATTGCCGTCAAAGTCTTCTGCATACCAATGAGCAGAAAGCGGATTATTCAAACCGGGGTCAATTGAAATGTTATCATACCATTCAAGCGGGACATTAAACGGTTCAACGATATGCAAATTTATATCAAATTCGCTATAAACCATTCCACCATTGTGAATAAACTTACCGTATCTTCTGCTTTGCAATTCATCTTCCGATAGTATGCTGTTCAAATAATCAATTTCAGCTTTGTCTAAAAAAGGATTATCCGCCCATTCCATAAAAATAGACCACACTTCATCATCATTGTTTTGATTTAAATAAATTTCATCATAAACCCAAGTAAGCCCTTTCAGCGGAGTCATTGTCCCAAAAATTTCGCCTTTTCTATCAATAGTCCTCATACGACATTCTTTATAAATATCCATTGGAACTTCTTCGTCAAACCAGATAAAATCAAGGCTTGTTCCCTGAAATTTTTCTCGACCTTGGTCGCAAGATTTAAAAGCAATTTTGCTTTCACCGCCAAACACATTTTTTATAACTATATAATCTATAATACCATAATTAGCACTGCTCTTTCTACCCTCTAACATAACAATTTCTTCTAACCACATCGGATTTAAATATTGCAAAATCTTATGCTGTGCAACATCTCTCTGCATTTGACGGGAAAGCGACACCACCCAGCTAGATAAATTTGCTTTATTTTTTCTAAAAGGGTGAATTCCTCGTGCCAACCAAATTGTTTCCACGGCACCGCATTCAGTTTTACCGCTTCTGTTTCCGCCAAAAACCCAGCGGTTTCGCTTTTCGCATTTATGAAATTCCATTTGTTTTTTATGCACTAGACTTCCAGTGTTATATCCTGCAAGCTTATCTTTTTCTTGCCTTTCTTGTAATAAATTCTCTATTTTTTTTAATTTTTGTATAATATTTTGCATTAAAGTTATCTCCTATTAAATTTAAAAGTTATTATCTATTTTTTGCCAAAATAATTCATAATAAGCATTTTGATATTAATATTTTTGTGTTAATATTTCAACTAATGAAGGATATAAATTTAACGGCAAATTTAACTCGTGTGAGATATGCATCTTTTATAATTTTTTTTGTTTTAATTATAAATTTTTTTTTATGCTTTGAAATGTTTGCCTTTGAAAATTTTAAATTTTCATCATCAAGCATTAAATTAAATAATACATATGGTTTCAACAACCTAAGCGAAACAAATTCTTTAAGTGATTTACACAAAGCTCAAAACTTAAATTATATTGCATTCGCAGAAGAAGAAATTGTATATGCAAAAATAAAAAGCGATAATGTATACTTTTATTCGCAGGCAATAAATAATGACTTATATAAAATTTTTTGTTTACCAAAAAGCTATTTTGTGATTTTGACAGATAATGCTGGAGATAGCACCAATTTATTTTACAAGGCATCTTACATGGATGTTTCTGGCTTTATAAAAAAGAATGAGGTTTATCCTATTATAGGAACACCGCAAAACCCGTTTGCCGACAACCTTACATTTAGCACATTTACACCTAATGGCATTGAACTTAGAAATTCGCCTAGCAATTCAAATTCTTACAATGTTGTTGCTACGGTGCCATTTTCAGAAACTTTAAATTATTATGGAAGAATAACAGGCGAACAAATGATTCCGCAAATGGGCACAACTTGGTATTACTGCAAATATATAGATGAAAATAGCGTTTATTTTGGATATTTATATTATGAGTACTGTTATTTACTGTCTGATATAACTGAGAATTCAGAAAACTTTCCCGACTATGAAGGAGAATTGTTTCCGCAATATGTTGACATAATTCCCAGCACCGACCAAATAAATTTAAGCCATGAGTTAAAGCTAATTATTATAATTTGTGCTTGTATTCCTTGTTTTATAATTATCTATTTACTATTTAAACCCACAAAATTAATCATAGATAACGGAAAACACAAAAAAAAGATAAATAAAGTTAAAAAAGGAGAATATTATGAATATGATGAATAGTTGGTTTATAACTAGATAAGCTCATTATGTTCTATACTTGTTAAAATTGAGTTGGTTTTATAATTCACTAAAATTAAGATTTTCTAATTTATATTCAAGCAAATCACTTACATAAAATCTTTTTATATTCAATGCACGCATCTTGAATGATATGTTTTTTTTCGTAAGACTCATTTGTGGGTTTTTTTACATTTACGAAATTATAAAAAATTTGAAGTATCCATTTTTCTTTTTTAAGCAAACTTAAAAATTTATTCAAAGTGTATTTGTTATCTTGCAAATAAAAAGCACACAATACAATAGCATTATTATGCCATCTTCTTACAGTTCGCTCACTTATATTCAATTTTTCAGCTATTTCAAGATAAGGCTTATTTTCTATGTATTTCATAATTATTAATCTGGCATAATCTTTATCTAAAACTTTAAGCACTTCATTTGCCAACACTTTTAAATTTATCAAGGTAACTTTCCTTTCTGTTAATTCCAAAATTTCATTAGTTACCTTTGAGATATCATTGTAAGAAATATTATCTAAGCTCACATAAAAAGAATTTAAAGCTCTGGTTTCCACTATTTTATCTATTGAACTGGCTAGTTTATCTAAGAATCTATAAACCGTAAAAATAGTTTTTACCATATTTTTCATATTCATAATTTTTTTCCCTCCCTTTTAATTATCTTAAATCTATTCGACATGTGTCAACAAATTTAGACAACGCACCTTTATATTTATTGCATAATATTATTTCGAAGAACGGTATTTTGTACAAATATATTTTAAATTGCACGCTTTTCAAACATATGTTCTTATTGTAGAAATAAAAAGTTGACAACGTTATGTCAATTATTAAAATATATTTAATAAAATACTAAATAAATGTTAACATGTTAAACATAATTTTGTACATTTTACGGACAAAAATTTAAAGAAACTTAATGAACTATATACTTAAACCCGAAAATAAATAAAACATTAAAAAAGCAAATGCAAACGATGCGATGAAGCTACTTATTTTATATAAAATTAATTCTGCTATTTATTAAAATTATAAAAAGAGTTGAAATCAACTCTTTCAATAATATTTTACAAAATTAATATAATGGATATCTCCATTTTATTATCATTAAAACATACAAATTAAAAAAAAGAAGCCACTATTGACTTCTTTGAAAATAAAATAAATATTGTTGTGCGTAACCCGATAAATTGCCATATTTTTCAGTTAAGTTTTTTCTTATTAATATTCTGTCATCACATTTACCATAATACAAATTATAAACTTTTTCAATCCAAGTGTCCAC
>JAQVYC010000002.1:23000-62007 GCA_028708805.1 Clostridia bacterium
TTTTTTTATTCAGCACAAACACTGGCAACTTTTTTCCCGTTTTTTGCCTCAAATTTCACCTTACCATTAATTAAGGCAAAAAGTGTGTGGTCTTTTCCTAAGCCCACATTGCAACCTGGATATATTCTCGTGCCACGCTGACGAAGTATAATTGAACCAGCCGAAACACTTTGACCATCACTGGCTTTAACACCTAGACGCTGTGATGCACTATCTCGACCATTCCTACTGCTACCGCCACCTTTTTTATGTGCGAATAATTGAATGTTTATATATCTCATTTCAATCCTCCTATTTTATTAACTGTAACAAAATCTTTATAATCTTGGGAAATTTCAATCAAACTTAAAATTGTAGTTTGAAGCAAAATCTGTGCTTTTTCCATTAATTGTTCGGAAACACCATCCTGAATTTTAACAAGGAAATAACCGATTTTATCATTTTGTTTATGTTCCACATTTATTTTAACAACTTCTTTTAATCCTAGCAAGCACGCTCCTAAAATTGAAGACACTGCACTGCACACAATGTCTTTACCTGACCTTGCAAAGCCACTATGCCCCTTGCATTCAATGCTTATTATGTTGTTGTTTTTCTCTAAAATATTTATTATAGTCATATTTTTCTATTTACTTTTTATTTTGTTTTCTTTTAAAAAAGAAATTAAATTTAGCCTTCTACTTTATTTCTGTTATTTTTATTTCTGTGAAAGGTTGTCTGTGTCCATATTTTTTTCTGGTGCGTTTCTTTGGGTTATATTTAAACACTATTATTTTATCTGCCTTACCTTGACCAGTTACTTCGGCACTAACTTTAACATTATTAGCATTTTTACCAAATTTTATCTGACTTTCATCATTTATAAAAAGAGCATCAAAAATTATTTTGTCTCCAATATTTTTTTCAAGCTTTTCAACTTGTAAAACATCTCCGACATTTACACTGTATTGCTTACCGCCAGTTTCTATGATTGCGTTTATCATAATGATTTCCTCCCTTATAAAAAACTCGCTGTTAAAGGTGTACTTTATATTATAATTAAAAATACTTTAACCTTTACCATGCGGATAAGTTATAATAACACTTGATAATATTTTTGTCAAGAAAATAATTTTGTTTAACATTAATATTCTAATATTTTATCGTATAAATTTTTTGGAATAATGAATTAGTTAAATAAAAAAAGTTCTCTTTGATAAAACTTAAAAAAGAGAACTTTTATTTATATTCTTTTAGAATAATTAAAACAAATTAACTTCTAGCATCTAATTTTATGCCTGGCCCCATTGTTGTGCAAATTGAAATATTTTTAATATATTGTCCTTTTGCAGATGCTGGTTTTGCTTTGATAATCACATTTAAAATTGTTTCATAATTTTCTATAAGCTTTTCAGCTCCGAAACTAATTTTTCCAATTGATACATGAATATTGTTAAACTTGTCTAATCTATACTCAACTTTACCTTTTTTAACATCTGTTATTGCCTTTGCAACATCGTTTGTTACTGTTCCTGATTTCGGATTTGGCATTAAACCTTTTGGTCCTAATATTCTAGCAATTTTACCAATTACTCCCATCATATCAGGTGTTGTAATACAAACATCAAAGCCTAGCCAATTATCATTTTGTATTTTGGCAATCATTTCTTCACCGCCAACGAAATCTGCTCCGGCTTTAACTGCATCTTCTGCTTTGTCGCCTCTTGCAATAACAAGAACTTTAACAGATTTTCCTGTTCCGTTAGGAAGAACAACTACGCCACGAACTTGTTGGTCTGCGTTTCTGCCGTCAACCCCTAATTTTAAATGAAGCTCAACTGTTTCATCAAATTTTATTTTAGATAAATCTATTGCTAGTTTGAATGCTTCTTGAACCTCGTAAAGTTTAGACGAATCTACTGCTTTTTTTGCTTCTGCAAATCTTTTACTTATCGCCATTTTCTTCGCCCTCCTCTACTGTAATTCCCATACTGCGTGCCGTTCCAGCAATCATACTCATTGCTGTTTCAAGACTTGCAGCATTTAAGTCCGGCATTTTAAGTTTTGCAATTTCTTCAATTTGTGCCTTTGTTATATTGCCAACTTTTTCCTTGTTTGGAACTGCTGATGCCTTATTTAAATTACATGCCTTTTTAATTAAAACTGGTGCAGGCGGTGTTTTTGTGATAAATGAAAAACTTCTATCTTGATAAATTGTAATCACAACAGGGATTATCAACCCTGTTTGAGATGCTGTTCTTTCATTAAATTCTTTGATAAAGTTTCCTATTGCGATTCCGTGAGGTCCTAATGAAGAACCAACCGGAGGTCCAGCAGTTGCTTTACCAGCTTGCAATTGCAATTTTACAACTGCAGTTATTTTTGGTTTTGCCATTTTAATCTCCTTTTATGTGGTCATTGTGAGATGTGGCATACACCTCTTCCACTTTTTTATATATTAATCAATTATTATATAATTGCTAATATCAAACTAAACTTTTCTTATTTGGCTGAAATCTAAATCAACTGGAGTATCACGCCCAAACATTTCAACAACAACTTTTACTCTTTGATTTTCTTTGTTAACCGATTCTATTGTCCCTATAAAATTGTTAAGCGGACCATCAATAATTTCAACTCTATCGTTTTTTTCTAAATCCATATCAACAGCAATTTTTTCAAGTCGCATTTTTCTAATCTCATCTTCGGTCAATGCAAGCGGTCTGCCTTTTGGACCTACAAACCCAGTAATGCCCCGTGTGCGTGTTATATTGTGCCAAATGTCATCGCCGTAAATCATTTTTACTAGCAAATAACATGGCATAATTTTGCGTTGTATAAGTTTTTTCTTGCCGTTTTTTTCTTCTATTACATCTTCCATAGGAATAATAACATCGAAAATTCTATCTTTTAAATTATATTTTTCAATAACTGTTTCAAGATTTTCTTTTGCAACATTTTCATAACCCGAAAATGTATGGAGCACATACCATTTTGCTTCTTCCATTGCTTCTCCTATTATTTTTATGCTTGAATTTTAAGATTAAATAAATTTTTAAACTTATGTTCTTCTAAAAATATTTTTCTATTTTTTGTTATGCTTTACCTAAACTTTACTCAAATAGCCCAAAAAACCAACTGTAAGCAAAATCTAAAACTGTATCAATGCCAAGTAATATAACCGCAAAGATTAGCACAAATGCTATAACCGTACCCGTTTTTTTGGCAACCTGAGAAAAAGTTGGCCATATAACTTTTTTTAGTTCAGAAAACACTTCCTTAGTTTTTCTTTTAAATTTGGAAGGTTTCTTGTCTTTTTTAACATTTTTATCTTTAGCTTTTCCACTTTTAGTGTCGGTCTTAGTTTCTTGCTTTTTTTCCTGCTTTGCTGGCAATTGCATTTCATTAGTTTCAGCTTTTTCATCTAAATCAGCCAAAACAGGCACTTCTGCAACAGAAATTTCAGAAGAATTTAATTCTTTAACTTCTGTTATTTGTTCTGTTTCTAATTTGCCCTTAGAGTTGCTTTTTTTATTTTTTGCCAACTTCTTTTTGGTGTTTTTACTAGGCATTTACTCCTCCTTGTTCTAAGCCCGCAATTTTATTAAATTAATAAAATAAAAACAGGATTAAAATTTAAACCTGATTTAAACTTATTTTGTTTCTTTATGCAATGTTCTTTTTCCGCATCTCGGACAAAACTTCATTAGTTCAATTCTTTCGGGATTATTCCTTTTATTTTTTGTAGTAGCATAATTACGCTCTTTACACTCTGTGCAAGCAAGCATTATTCTTTCATTAATATGACTTTTCTTAGTTGCCATGTTATCCCCCGTTAAAAAAACTCCCATAAGGAGTGTCTTATGGGCTAATATAACATAACCAACAAGGGTTGTCAATGTAAATTTCAAATTATTTGATAAAAAAACAACAAACTAACTTCTTAAAAATTTAAGCACTTTTGGTATGGCAAAACTTCTTGCCCTATTAAAAGATAACATTAATTTTGGATTAAACTCTATATGAGATAAACCTTCTTTTATCATTCTTTCAGCATTAAGTTGTAGTTCATCAGCAATTGCTTCGCAAACTAACCTGCCCACTATATAATTAAAATTTTGTTCACTTAATTCATTTCTTGCAATAATATAACCAATGTCATTAGCCATCATAATTTCATTTAAAGCATGACTTAAAAATAGTGCCAACTTATCTATGGCAAACTGATTTCCGTTTGCAGCCGCTAATATTTGCCATTTCATGCTTTTGTCAAAGTTTACAGGAATTACGCTTTCCAAGCCCTTTTTAAAAATATAAGATAGATAGTCTTGAGCAATCGGATCATTTTTCGCAGCATCCAAGCATACATCGTTGTAACAGTCAATAACAACTTCTTCTTTGTTTTCATAACTTGCTTTTTGTATTGTTTTATTTATTTTACTTCTTAATGCCATAAACTGCTTTCTACAATTTTCGCTTGTCCAATCCATTTTAACTCCTTTAAATTTTTGAATATATATTAATTACATTATAAACTAAAATTCTCAATTTGTCTTTAAAAAGTCCATGTAAATTTAATAATTATAAAGCTTAGAAAACAAACCAACTATTTTTTATAACAATGGTGCAAATAATCTGAATACAACTTGTCCGAACTTACTGTAAATTGGACTTTTTTTGAAATATAACATATCTATTTTCACGCTTTTTTCTAAGTCTACTTTAATGTCTTTTAAATGTTCCTTGATAATTTCTTTTTGATACAAGACCGCAGTTATTTCAAAATTTAAGGAAAAAGACCTGTAATCTGCATTACATGTTCCAATACACATCGCCGTTTTGTCTACAATTAAAACTTTGCTATGTAGAAATCCGTCATAAAGAAAAACCTTTCCGCCAGATTCCACAATTTCTTTGGCAAAAGATAACGAAGCTCCGTATACAATTTTTTTGTCTGGCTTCTTAGGAATCATCACAGTTACTTCAACTCCGCTTTTAATAGCCTGCTTTAAAGCACTCATAAAATTTTCATCAGGCACGAAATACGGCGTTTGTAATATGATAGATTTCTCAGCATTGCACATCATTTTAATCATTGCTTGTTTTATCTTGTTTTTGCTATCGTCTGGACCACTCGTGATTATTTGAGCAATTACATTGCCTTTTGATTTCATTTTAGGAAAGAAACCTTCTTTGACATAATCCTCAGACTGTATGTCTTTTTTCATACAAAACTGGCAAAAGTTAAAGAAAGAGTTTTGAAGAGCATATACGGCTTGTCCCTCTATTCTAATATGCGTATCCCGCCACGGCTTCAACCTTCTATGATAGCCCATATGGTCTTTTCTAATATTTATACCACCCGTATAGCCAATCTTGCCGTCAATAACTGCTATTTTTCTATGGTCACGGTAATTCATTTTTAAATTAATTAATCTGATATTAAAAAGTGGCGGAAAAAATTCTTTAACCTCGCCTCCTGCTTTCTTGAGCCTTCTAAAAAAACGCCTAGGCGCACCAAAACAACCAACTGAATCATAAATCAGTTTAACTTTAACGCCTTCTTTGGCTTTCTCGCATAATAAATCCATAAACGGCTTGCCAATGAAATCATCTCCGAAAATGTAATACTCTAAATTAATAGAATGTTTTGCATTTTTAATATCTTCTGTAAGAGCCGACATCTTATCTAATCCATTTGTGAAAATTTCAACTTTATTTCCAAAAGTTGGAACACTTTTTGCGTTTATTAAATTAAAGTGTATTAATTTTGATGCTTTTTTATCACTTATGATATCCCCGCCCTTTTCAATTTCACGATAAAAGTTTTTATGCTTATCATCATAAAAATGCTTGGTTCTCAACATTCTTCTGTTTTTAATACTAAGACCACTACCAAATAAGACATATAAAAAAAAGCCTACTATCGGAAGAAAAACAAATAGAAGAGTCCAAGAAATAATGATTTCTGGCTTTTTTCTTTCCAAAAAAATCATTGAAATAACTAAAAGTGCATTTAAAATGGTAAAGATATTAACAAAGTATTCCACACTTAAACTCCTGAATTTAAGCAATATATATTTCAATTATTATATCATAGATTGCCCTTAAATACAAACAAAATCATAATTATATGAAAATATCTTAACTTAGTGTTTATATATATTTTTAAAATAAGTTTTTGCAACTTTTGCCTTGTTAGGATTCCCGCTCGTGCTTGAAAATTTTATGTTTTTAAAATTACCAACTTTTTTTATTGGCTTTAAATTTGAATTGTGTTTTAGGTCGTTTTCAATTAAGAATTGTACTCTTTTTGCAACCGGAATTGCACCATCATAAATTTGAACTTTTTCACCGAATATGTTTTCAAGTTGTTTTTTTATTGCAATAAAATGCGTACATCCTAAAACTAAATTCTCGGTATTTTTATAAATAGGATTATCAAACTCTTGCAATAAAATAGACATTAATGAATTTAAATTATTATCATATTCATTTTCTTTATTTTCGTTTGCTATATTATCAATTCCTTCTACCGCTTCATCTGTTTGTTCAGTGGTTTCTTCATTTGATTTGATGTTGTTTTCAATTTCTTCGTTTAGTTTTTGTTCTATTTTTTTATTTAACTTTCGGCTTGACTTTTTAATTATTGCTTTTTCAACTTCTTCATCTATTTTTGCAGGCAAGCCTGAAATGTAAACCTTATGCACTTTATCTTTATTATAATAACGCAATTTGTTTTTTCTATACTCTAACCGTAACTGCCAAGTGCATTTTTTGTTTAGTCTATTATAGTATTTTAATGTGCTTTGCGTAGCAAAAATAATAATATCTCCACCATTAATTCGTGCTTTTTTTAAAGCTGGCTCAATTCCAACAATGCTAATTTTAAATTTTCTACGCAAATGCTTAATGCAATTTACTGTTAATGTATTACATGCCAAAACGACAAGCATCGGTTCAAATTCTTTTATTGCTTTTTCTAGCAGATTGTCTGCAATTTCAATTAATTCTTGCTTGCTTTTGTTCCCATACGGAGCATTCGCATCATCCGAAACATATACATAATTAAAATTTGGAAGCAGTTTATAACATTCTTTTAAAATATGTAGCCCGCCTATTCCACTGTCTATCAAAACAATTGTATTATTGCTGTCCTTCTGGCTTGAAATTTTTAAATCTTTACTATTTGCATTAGAGATATTTTTATCAACAAATAAATTGACAAAAAAACTTTTAACAAAATTTCCCATATAAAAATATATGATAAATATTTTTTTTAAGTGAAATATTGATAAAAATACTTGATTTTTTTATTAGCCTATGCTAGACTTAATGCTAATTTAAGGAGATTAATTTATGCCAAATATTAAATCAGCAGAAAAAAGAGTTCATACATCCGAAAAAAATAGAATGATAAACAAGTCTGTGAAGTCGGAAATTTCAACCTACATTAAAAATTTTAAAAATGCTTTATCCAACAACGAAATTGAAAAAGCAGAAAAGCTTTACAAAGAAGTTGAAGGCTTTTTAGATAGCGCTACAAGAAGAAATATTATTCATATAAATAATGCAACTCGTAAAAAAGCACGTTTTGCTAAACTTTTGGACACAGCAAAAAAGTCATAAAATTTTAAATTCATTAAAATAATACAAAAAATAAAAAGCCTAAACTTATAGGCTTTTTGTATTTTCTATATTTATCTGCAAGAATTTAATTCGTTTTTGCTTTCATTTACTTTTGTTTTTTCGGGTGCTTCTATTATATCAGCCATCAACCAATTGTTTTTATCATCATAATATGAAATAACCCTGTTTCCTTCATAGTCTTTTTTATCAACAACAAGTATAGTATATTCAGATTTATTACTATCTTTTTGATTCGATACATTGTAAGCAACCGAATTTTTATCTCCTGTACAAACAGCCATTTTAATGCTTTCAAAACGGTTTTGCTCAGTCGGTTTTTGTGTTAATTTAAATAATACTGACTTTACCACTTCAAGTCCGCCCTGTTGATAATCTTCATCTGGGGTTTTTATATCTTCATCAATTAAAAAGCCATATACACCATTTGCGGTTCTTACTTTTCCATATTTATCAGCAAGCTTTGCATTTTTGCCAAAAAACATTTTTATATCTCCAAAGTCTATAAATTGAAGAAAATTATTAGCAAGCTTTTTAAATTCTACATTCTCATATATCAACGGCAATAAATTATAAGATTTAATAAATCTTTGAACAACTTTTTGATTTTCTTTTAAATTTTCTTTCCCAAACTTTAATTTTGAAAACATTTAATCTCCTTTGAAACCTTAATTTGTTTAAAGTTCTTAAATATATTTTTTTAATAATAATATTATATCACATATTATATATTTGTAAATAGCATCTTTTTTTGCTTTGTTTGCAAGTAAATTTTTAAAAATTACTTTATTTTTTGCACAATATGATGTATAATACAGGTTAGTTTAAAAAAGAGGAATATTATGAAAACTAAGACTAATGAATTAAAATGCAATACAAATGTTGAAATTGCAGGATTTATTGAAAAAATAAGAGACCAGAAAAATATGCAATTTATTATTTTAAGAGATTTATATGGTGCTGTTCAAATTACTGTTGATAAATCTAAATGTACAAGCTTACTATCTGTAACAGAGAAATTATCTATTAATTCTTTTGTAATAATTAAAGGTGAAGTGGTTGAAAACAGTTATGTAAAACTTGGCGGAAAGGAAATAATTCCGTCTGAAATTATAATTGAAAGCATTGCCGATACTTTGCCTATTGACGAAGAAAGCAACATTGACCAAAAGCTTGATTATAGATGGATAGATTTGCGTCAACCTAAAAATGCTTTAATGATGAAAGTTCAAACACTATTCACACATTCGGTTCGTAATTTTCTATACGAAAGAGATTTTGTTGAAATGCATTCACCTAAAATAATTTCTCAACCGAGTGAATCTGGCTCAGACCTTTTTACTCTTGATTATTTTGGAGAAAAAGCATACCTTACGCAGTCGCCACAATTTTATAAGCAAATGGCAATTGCAAGCGGACTTGAAAAAATATTTGAAGTAGGTCCTGTGTTTAGAGCTGAAAAAAGTTTCACTTCTCGACACGCAACAGAATTTACTGGCATTGATTTAGAAATAGCAAATATGCACAATGTTGAAGACATAATGAAATTTGAAGAAGAAATGCTTACTTATGCACTTGAAAAAGTAAAAGAAAAATTTGGCGAAGAAATAAAACAATATTTTGGCATCGAATTAACTATTCCGACCTTGCCATTCCCTCGAATTGAAATGAAAACAGCCGTTGAAATTTTGCAAGACCTAGATTTTGATATCGAATTCGGCGAAGATTTTTCAACCGAGCAAGAAAAAGCTTTGGGTGAATATTTAATTAGAAAAAACGGACACGAATTCTATTTTATTACAGATTACCCTGCCGAAATTCGTGCATTCTATCATATGAAAGATGAAAAAGGCTTAACCGCAAAAGGATATGACCTTTATTGGAAGGGTATTGAAATTACAACCGGAGCAATAAGGGAACATAGATATGACATACTTTTAGCACAGGCAATTGAACGAGGAAACTCTCAGAAAAAACTTCAATTTTATTTAGACTTTTTTAAGTATGGTTGCCCTGCTCACGGCGGTTTCGGAATTGGACTTGATAGAATTACAATGCTATTGCTTGGAATACCGACAATTAAGGAATCAATGTTTATTTTTAGAGGCCCAACAAGAATTAAACCTTAAAATGTAAATTTAAAAAAAGAAATTATAGGAGTATAATATGGATATAACTGTTAAAGATGTGGAATATTTGGCTAATCTTTCAGCACTGAGTTTTTCATCAGATATTGAAAAACAAGACACTGTTAAAGATTTAAATAATATTTTGAAAATAATAAACAAATTAAAAGAGCAAGATGTTGATGCTGATAATGTGTTCAATAAAAGTCATGATTTAAGCGAACTCCGTGAAGATGTTGTGGGGAAAAGTTTATCTCAGGAAGAAGCTTTAGCTAATGCTCCAAAGCAACGCAGAGGTTGTTTTAATGTTCCTTTGGTTATTGAATAAGGTTTTTATAATTTAGAAAATAAATTTTGTAATATGTAGGTATAAAAAATGGATAATAAATTTAGTAAAATAAAAAATGTAGATGATGCCGACTTAAAAAATTTAACGGCGGTTTCTGTTATTGAAAAGATAAAATCAAAACAAATTTCTTGTAAAGACTTGGTTAAATATTATTTAAGTAATATTGAAAAATATAAAAATAAAAATGCCATTCTAGAAGTATTTGATAATGCTATTATTCAAGCAGAAAAAATTGATGATATGGTTGCAAGCGGAGCTTCGCTTCCTGCATTAGCAGGTCTGCCTATAATCATAAAAGACAATATTTTATACAAGGGTAAAACTTGCAGTTGTGGCTCTAAATTTATGCAAAATCATAAAGCACAATACAATGCTACTATTATAGATAGATTGCTTGATGCTGGTGTTATAATTTTGGGAAGAGCAAATATGGACGAGTTCGCATTAGGTGCAAGTTGCGAAAATTCGGCATTCGGGCCATGTTTAAATGCCTTTGATAATGAAAGAGTGTCAGGCGGGAGTAGCGGTGGCAGTGCTGTTGCCGTAGCTTTGGATATGTGCACAGTTGCACTTGGAAGCGATACAGGCGGTTCAATTCGTCAGCCTGCTTCGTTTAATGGTTTGATTGGTAGTAAACCAACTTATGGTAGAGTTTCTCGTTACGGACTAGCTGCTTATGGTTCCAGCTTTGACCAGATTTCTGCTATTACCAAAACAGTAGAAGACAATGCTCTAATTTTAAAATATATTTCAGGCAAAGATATAAATGATGAAACTTCTTTAAATAACGAAGTTCCTGATTATTTTAACCAAATTAAAAAGGATATTAAGGGTCTCCGAATTGGAATTTTAAAGGAAACAAAACAACTTACAGACAAAACAGAATATAAAGAAAAATATGAAAAAATTGCTGAGTGGTTTAAAAATCAAGGTGCAGAAGTTTCAGAATATTCTGTGCCCGCTTACGAACTAGGTTTGGCGGTTTATTTTGCTTTATCTTTTGCTGAATTATCTTCTAATATGGGTAGATTTGACGGAGTTAAATTTACGACTAGAAGCGAAGATTCTGAAAACATTGATAAACTTATAACAAACAGTCGAACCGAAGGCTTAGGTAAAGAAGTTAAACGCCGTATTTTGCTTGGAAATTTTGTTTTAAGTAGCGGTAATTACGATGATTATTATTTGAAAGCTTTGAAAATAAGAAAGCAACTTCAACTTCAATATAATGATATTTTCAAAAAATGCGATATATTAATAAGCCCGACTACAATTGGCGAAGCTTTTAAACTTAACAATAAAATTAAAAATCCCGTTGATATGTATGTTGAAGATATGTTCTTAGCAAATGCAAATGTAACTGGTAATCCAGCAATTACTGTTCCATGCGGAACGGGTGTTGATAATTTACCCTTAGGCTTGCAAATGATTGCGGATAATTTAAATGAAGATATCCTTTTCCGCATTGCAGATTATTTTGAAAAAAATTTTAAGGAAGAAAAATAGGAGCGGAGGAATTTAAATGAAAGAATATGACTTAGTTATAGGGCTTGAAATACATGCAGAAGTTAATACTAACACAAAGGTTTTTTGCTCGTGCAAAAACTCATTCGGCGAAGAGCCAAACACAAACTGTTGCCCTGGTTGTTTAGGATTACCCGGCTCTCTTCCTGTATTAAATAAAAAAGCCGTTGAATATACAGTTAAAACAGGTCTATGTTTAGGCTGTGAAATTTCACCGTTATCTGTTTTTGAAAGAAAGAATTATTTTTATCCTGACCTTTCAAAAGCTTATCAGATAAGCCAACTTGTAAAACCGCTTTGTTTAGGTGGTGGATTAGAATTAGATAGTGGAAAATTTATTAGGCTTAATAGAATACATTTAGAAGAAGATGCAGGAAAACTAATTCATAAAACCAAAACAATAGGTACTCTTGTAGATAACAATAGAGGCGGAATTCCGCTTATGGAACTTGTAACCGAGCCAGACATTTCAAGCGCTAGTGAGGCTGTTGAGTTTTTGGATAAACTTCGTAGAACACTAATTTATGCAGGCGTTGCAAATTGCAAAATGGAACAAGGTGGAATGCGTTGCGATGTGAACTTATCTATTAAAGAAAAAGGCAGTTCTAAACTTGGAACCCGAACTGAAATGAAAAATTTAAACTCATTTAAAATGGTAACAAGAGCCATTGAATATGAAACAAAAAGGCAAATTGAAGAAATAGAAGCTGGCAATAAAATAATTCAGCAAACACGAAAATGGGATGATAACAAGGGTAAAAGTTATGCAATGCGAAGCAAAGAAAATTCGAATGATTACAGATATTTTCCTGACCCTGATTTGTTAACGGTTACCATTAGTAAGCAAAGTATAGAAGAAATTAGAAAGTCTATTCCTGAACTAGCAAAAGACCGAATAATAAAATATACAGAACAATATAACTTGCCTGAATATGACGCCCGAATCCTAACAAACGAAAAATTTATTTCAGATTATTTTGACCAATGTTTAAAACTCACTAACAGGCCAAAACAACTATCCAACTGGATTATGACACAAATATTAAAAGTTTTGAAAGATAATCCTTGCGAAGATTTAAACGAGATTATTAATGCTGAGAATTTAGTTGCCATAGTTGATATGTTAGAGCAAAAAGAGATAACCCGCCCTAATGCAAATGAATTATTTAACATTTTATGTTTCAGTAATTTAAAAGCAAAGGCAGTTGCAAAAGAAAAAGGAATGTTAGTAACCTTAAACGATGAAGAACTTGAAAATTTTGTGGATGAAGTTTTGAAAAACTTTGCTGATGCCTTAAAAGATTATTCTAGAACTCCTGAAAAAGTTATAATGTTTTTTACAGGCAAAGTTATGGCATTATCTAAGGGTCAGGCTAACCCGCTAAAAACTCAGGGATTATTAAAAAATAAAATACCTAATATTATTAAAGAATAAAAAATTTTTACTTATGACTATCTGTTGTTTTAAGATTAGATATTAACAAAATAAATAAACAAAATTTAAAAATACACCATTATAAAAGAGCAGTAAATTTTTACTGCTTTTTCTTTTTATCTTTCAAATTTACAAAAATGTAAAACCCTGTAATGATTAAGGCTATTAAGATTACACCTAATATTTTCAATGCCCAATCGGAATAAAGTATAACATCAATTTGACCTGCATAAAAGTTGCTTTCATTAAAGCTTTCATCTGCAAACAAATTAAAACATAGGTCAGTTATTGCCGAAATGTTTTCATAGAACAAATCACCAAAAACACTTATATTAACTTGTTCAGTGTCTGTGTTATGCATAATTTTGCTATACCCTTGTTTTTCAAAAAAACCTAATCCGTTGTTTGTATCTAAATCACCAGCGAAAAAAAATAACGAATTTATCCCTTGCTTTATATAAGACGAATTATCTGAATTTAACGAAATGGTTGTGTAATTTAAATCATTATTAAATAGGCTTGAAA
Source organism: Clostridia bacterium (assembly GCA_028708805.1). GTDB lineage: Bacteria > Bacillota > Clostridia > Christensenellales > UBA1242 > UBA5489. The sequence goes on from JAQVYC010000002.1 coordinate 36,586, forward strand.
AAAGCCTGTTAGTATTCGGTTTGTTAAAACTATTTGTTTGCTGGCTTAAAAAACTATCTATGATATTTCCATATTGCGTTGGATAGTCTGTATGAAAATAATATAATTTGTCGCCTGAGCCAATGCTATCAAAATTAACCGAAAGCAAGATATTGTTTTTAATTTCAGAGGAAAGTTGGCTTAAAAAATATTTAGAGCCTAAACAACCAACTTCTTCAGCACCATAAAATACAACAATGATATTATAATTTAAATTGACTTCTGAAAGTTTTTTTGCTAACTGTAATGTGCCAACCACACCGCTTAAATTATCATTAAACCCATATGATAAACCTTCTAAATAAATAGAATCATAATGAGCCCCTATAACAACATAATTTTCTGAGTTATTGTTTTTAAACCCAACTACATTCTTAGATGTTTTATTATCTGAAATTGAAAAGGATTGTGTAAAACTTTCTGTTTCTGGAAGAAAACTTAAACCCATTTCACTTAGTTTGCCAGATAAAATATCTGCAAAAGCACTTTCGCCATGACTCCCAGCAGTACGATTTTTCACTTCATCTAAACTAGAAATATAAATCTCTGATATTAATTGCTTGATTTCTAAAATACTTGCACTTTCTGGATTGTCAGCCCTTACGGTATTATTTGTTGTAGAAAACGAAAAACACATTGATATCAAAAAAGCTAAAAAAATAAAACTAATTTTTCTCATATAACCCCCCACAACATTGTAAGCAAAAATAAGTAAACAAAAATAAAACCGAAATAAGATGTGCAAAAGCTTTTATTTGCTATTTCTTTAAAATAGTGCTTTTTAAGATATACATAAATTAAACACATTATAAAAAATGAAAATGCAATATTGAAAAACAACAATAAAAAAACCGTATAAAAATTTAATAAGATTAATATTTTTGTGAATATGAAAATTATGATATTTGATAAAATTATAAACGCTCGAAAAATATTTAAAAAACTATCCATTGAAATTTTGCTTTCAATCTTTGTTTTTAAAGCCCCATAAAAGAAACTGACCATTACTTCAAACAATAGCCAATAAAAAACGCCGTATGCTAAAATAAATAACAAAGATAAAAATATTCCATTAACTGAATGTGTGGCTATTGGATTATAGGACTTTAAAAGCGCAAACGATAATATTAAAAAAATTATTAATATTACTTTTTTATAGCCTGTAAATTTTGATATTTTATTCAACATTTTAATCCCTTTTCTTTAAGTTTGTTTTGATTTTGTTTTTTTAAAACATTAGTGGTTAGTCAAGAAGTTTTCTTATAATTTTTAAAGTTTGGAAAACCTAGTTTTCAAACTTGTCGCATTACTTCAAGAATTGCAAACACTAAAAAATACATTGCGTTTATATTTGCCATTTGCCCATCTTTAATTTGATAGTCTACATCTAAAATAAGTTCATTTATTTTAACTAACTGTGCTAATTTAAAGTTTTTAGATAACTGCCTTGCTTTTGTGATTGCATATTCTTTTACACCCATTTTCGACGCAATTTCTGCATCTGTTCCTTCCGACATTGCACTATATAGCAATCGCCTAAAATGTGAAGATATAAGCCCTAGCACAAAAGGAAAATCTTTTGTTTCTAACATTTTTTTTAAAAGAAAAATTGCTCTATCGCCTTGCCTATGTGTAAGAGCATCTGAAATTTCAAAAACACTATAAGTTTCATTTTTATGAACTAATTTTTTTATGATATCTTCATCAATGAGTGCTTTGCCTAATTTGAAAAACCCTAGTTTTTTAATTTCGCTTTTGATAAGCATTAAATCTTTCAAACAAAAATCAATTAAAAGATTAATGGCTTCGGGAGTTATTTCTTTATCATACAGGTTTAACTCTTGAACAATAATTTTTTTAAGTTCAAAGTCGTTAAGTTTATTGCAAACTACTTTTTCAAAATTCATTTTGTCAAAAACACTTAATCTCAACATTTCACATAAGACTAAAACGCAGGAATCAGAAGGGTTTTTTGAATATTGAATTAATTTTTTTAATTCAGAATCTGCTATCTTTGTTATATTTTTAACTAAAACAAATCTTTTTTCGGCAAACATAGGAATTTGATTGCAAACAGAAATTAATTCATTCGCACTAAAATTTTCATCTGTAAAAACAGCACGATTTAAATCTCCCATCTCATTTTTACAAGCCTTTTCAATCAGCCTACAAGCCTCTTCAATTAAAAATAAATCATTGCCTTTTATATGATAAGCATCTAAAACTCCTTTTTCCAAATTTTTCCGAAGATTATTCAATATATACTCCAATCTTAAAATTTTTTAAACTCTTCTTATATTGCTAATTGTACCATTATTAAATTCAAATGTAAAGTTGCCTGTTGAAAAAATATCATAACTTGGAATGTTATCTTCTAAATGATTTTTAAAGGTGGTAAGTCGTAAATCATAATCAGAAAGTTCGGAAAACCCTTGACTATCTTTTTTAGAGTAAACCATATTAATCTTTGTGTTTTCAAAGTTGTTTTTTAAAGTTAAAATCTGATTACTGCCTAAATGGACATTACAAGCAAACAACATTGTAAAATTATTTACATTTATTAAAACTGCTTTTTTAAGTTCATTTAAATTTATAAACTCAATTTTAAATTCACCTGCAAAAATCGGCTCTGTTGTGTTAAGTATGACTTTGTCTATTTTGTATTTTGCAACAAACTCACTAGTTTCGTCATCGGTTTCCGACATAACCACAAGTGTATGTACTTTTCTAATTTTTTGCATATTTAAATAATCCGAAACAAATTCGGTGTCTTTTGTCCCGCCCACAACTAAAACTTCATTATTTTTAGTTCTAAGAACTGCACAAGAATCGCTTGAATTCAATTGCGTAAAGGTGTTACTATTTGGAATATTAGGAAGATTGAAAATAATTGAAATCACAATGCAAACAACTGCAACACTCGAAATTATTATCGTCTTATTTATAAACTTCAAAAGAACATAACAGCTTAAAATAAACAAACTAATGTAAAAAAACATAAGCATTACATTATCTAGTTGCGGAAGTGTTAAAATTGAACTTTCAATTTCGGCAACAAAACCCGCCACTAATATAATAAGTCGTAGAATAACATCAGGTATGAAAAGCAAAAAGCCTAAAAAGCCAAACAGACAAACTAAAATTATAAGTCCTAGCAAAATTATATAACCAACTGCAAATAAAGGAACAGAAATTAAATTTGCAAAAATTGTTAAGAAAGAAAGCTTGCCAAAATAAATTGCTAGAATTGGAAAAATAGCAATCGTGGTACTGACATCAATTGCAATGGCAACACTTAAATTCCTTGGTATTTTTATTTTTTGCAAAGCTCTTGAAATTGGTTTCCAAAAAAAAGCAATTGCCAAAACACAAGCAAAACTCATTTGAAACCCTACATCAAAAACCATTAACGGCGAAAAAATTAAAATTATTAGCCCCGAAATTGCAATTGAGTTTAAAGTGTCATAAGGGCGACCGAACAGTCCAGCACTTAAAAACACAAGACACATTAAAGAAGACCTTACAACAGAAGCCGAAAAACTGCAAAGATATGCATAGATTAATAATATAATACCAATGATTATAAATTGAGGTAATTTGGCAACTTTAAATTTTTTTAAAAGAAAAAATAAAGCCAAAGCTAGAAACTGAATTTGCAAACCCGAAACCGCTAAAAGATGTGCAATTCCTGAAATGCTAAAATCTTGCTTTAAGTCTTTGTTTAAATCAGACTTTTCGCCGAAAAGTGTATTAAATCCAAATAAGGCTCCGTTTTCTGACATATTATCTTGTAAAATTGTTTTGATTGAATCTTTTAATTTTTCAGAAAGTGTCATTTCGCCGTGGACTATTAATGTATCTTCAAAATTAACATAACAAAAATAAGGTGTATTTTTCATATAAGCAAAATAATTAAATTTATTATTTTCGAATAAGTGATGATTGTAAATTTCAGCTGAAAACACCATTAGATTTCCAACTATTATATTTTCAGAACTTCCATAAATACAAACATTTATGTTATGTTCGTTTTTTTGGTTTATATTAACATTTTCAAGAGTTACATAACAATAATTGTCATTTTCAAAAATATCATCACTAATTCTGCCGTAAACGATACACTCTTGCCCGTTGTAAATTTGCCCACAAAAATTATTCGAATCTACATAAAAGGCACCTATTCCTAGCAAAAATGCAAATGCAATATACAAAAAATGTTTCCATAACCTATAAACAAAACAAATTATAGTAAATGTAAGCCAAGTTAAAATTGTTATAATTAAAATATAAATATCCGTCTTAAAAATAAAATTAGCAAAGCAAATGCCAATTGCAAAAGCCAAAAAGCAGTAAAATAAAGGTCTGAAATTTATAATTCTTTTTTCCATATCCATTTTGCTTTTGTACTTCTTAAATTAAAAGAAAACAAAATTTAATTTTGCATTTTCTTGTTAACCATAAATCTTGCTTATTTATTATATAATCAAACTAAATTTTTTTAATGTAACTGCGTCTACGCTTGTGTTGTATGTGATCAAAGTTATCCCAAGTTTGCTGAATTCTCAAATTATCTTCTAGCATTAAGTTAGTTTCGCAATATTCAAATTTTTCTTCAATCATATGCTCAATAATAAAACTCATAACAACGGCAGGTAAACCTTTATTTTGATACTTATCTCTAACCCCAATTAAACCTAAATCGGCACGCTTGTTTTTTTTGCTCTTAACAGCCCGAAGCATTCTGATAAAACCAAAAGGAAGATATCTTCCCTTAGATTTTCGAACAGCCTCTGATAAAGAAGGTATTGCAAAACCAAATGCAGCAATTTCATCGTTTTCGTCAACAATTGTAATAATATATTCTAATTTTATAAAAAGCTTAAACTGAGAAATAATCTGATCACGAAGCTTGTCTGTAAAAGGCACAACTCCATATAAAGTACTATATGCCTCGTCTAAAACATCGAAAATGCCTTTTTTATATTTTTCTATATATTTTCTTTTGCTTTTTTCTTTTACAACTCTTAATTTAAACCTTTTAAGAACAGCTTCAGATAATTTTTTTACTCTTTCATTTATTTCCTTAGGCGGAAATATTCTGTATTCTAACCAATCAATTTCTTTGCCGTAACCACATTTTTCAATTAATTTTGGATAATAATCATAATTATATTGCTCTTCAAAAGTAGAATCATAATCAAAACCATTAATTAAAAGACCTTCTCTATCTAAATCATTAAAACCAAGTGGACCGTGAACCATTTCCATTCCATTTTTCTTTGCCCATTTCTCCACTGCGCCAAAAAGAGCCTTAGCAACCTCTTCATCGTTAACGCTATCAAATCTTGAAAATCTAACTCTTTTTTCTTTTGTTTTTTCATTATAAACATTTTGTTGTATGCCTGCAATTCTGCCAACAACTTTTCCGTCTTTCAACGCAAGATAATAAACCGCATCACAATCTTTATATATCTCATTTTTGTTGCGGTTAAAAAGTTTCATCTCGTCAACGCGTAACGGATGAACATAATATTCGCATTTATCATAAAGTTTAGTAGGAAAATCAACGAACTGCGCACGCTGTTTCCTCGTTATAACCTCTTTAATTTCTATCATATTAGTATTATACAATTGACGGTTTCAAAAATCAAGTATAATTGATTTTTTTTTATTTTTATATTTTTTTGTGTGTTTTTGTTTTTTCTTGCAGTTTAATAATAAATAATTTTAATAAACTTTAACAACATTTTAATGAGTTTAGCTATAAATTTAAAAACACATTAATATATTAACTTTGTGAAGTCAATTTTCAAGGCTGTGGCTCTTATTACTTTTTTCTCAGTAATAACAAGGTTTTTAGGCTTTTTATTTAGAGTTTATCTATCAAGGGAAATCGGTGCCGAAGCCCTTGGTATTTATCAAATTTCTTTTTCTGTTTTTATGGTCCTTGTTACACTTGTAGCAAGTGGACTTCCTCTTATTATCTCTAAAATTTCATCAAGATTATATACTATGGGTGAAGTCAAAAAAGAACGCTCAATGGTTACAACCGCACTTATTCTATCTATAATTACTTCTATTATAGCTTGTTTAATTGTTCTTGTTTTCAATAAACTATTAAGTGCAATCTTTACAGATGAACGCTGTATAATTTTGCTTATTATTCTATTGCCCGCAGTTATCTTCTCAGCAGTATACTCTACATTCAGGGGATATTTATGGGGACATTCTAACTATTTTGGTCTTTGCATATCCGAACTTTTTGAGCAGGTTGTAAGAATTATTATTTGCGTTTTGATGCTAAACGGAGCTTTAACTTTAATGGACGGAGCAATCACGGCGGCGACTTCTCTTACACTTGCATGTCTTTGCTCCGCCGCCTTTGTTACTATTTTATATTTTGTTTACGGTGGAAGGCTTAGCCGACCAAAAGGTTTTACAAAAGAATTAATTAAATCATCAATGCCTATAACAGGTGTAAGAATGGCATCTAGTTTAATCCAGCCACTAATTGCAATAATAATTCCTTTAAGACTTGTTGCCGCAGGAATGTCTGGGTCTGATGCAATTTCACTTTATGGAATTGCAATTGGAATGACTTTACCATTTCTTTTTATACCTTCTGCTCTGGTAGGCTCTTTGGGGACAGCTCTTGTGCCAGACCTTTCCGCAGCCGTAACTCAACAAGATACAAATCATGTAAAAAACAGAATTACTTCATCAATTATTGCAACAATGTTTATATCTTGCTTTTTTGTACCTTTGTATATGGGGGCGGGCAACAATATAGGAATTTTCTTTTATGGCAATGAATTAAGCGGGCAACTACTAGTTTATTCAGCTTGGATAATGATTCCTATCGGAATAACAAATATTACTTCATCTATATTAAATGCCCTTGGATGTGAATTGAAATCTATGAAAAATTATCTTGTTGGTTCTGTTTTAATGTTACTTTCAATGTGGTTCTTGCCACAGTTTATTGGAATTAACTCTATTGTTGTCGCAATGGGGCTTTGTATGAGCGTTTCAAGTTATTTGAATTTAAAAATGATAAATAAAGTAGCTACTTGCAAGGTTAGCATAAAAAAGCAACTTATGGCAATTCTGGTGATTTCTATCCCTGTGGCAAGTTTGGTTAGTTTTACTACAAATGTTTTAAACTATTTTATACCGCTGTTTTTTAATTTGGCAATTTCTTGTAGTCTTGGAGCATTTTTCTTCCTAGCCTTATGCCACATTTTCAAACTTATTGATATTAGAATCTGGTCTGTAAATTTTGCATTAAAGATTAAATCTAAACTTAAAAAGAAGAAGACAGTGAATAAAATTCCTGTTTGATTTATTTATAAGAAAAAAAAGTCTTAGTTTAATCTAAGACTTCTCTTTGAAAAATGTTTGTAATCTTTTAGAGTACTGAATATAGTTAAACAATTTAAAATATATGGCATATCTTATAAAAATTTATAACTTATTCACCAGCTCTTTTGTAAGCTTATTTAATTTGATAATTTAAATTTTATGGATTTTTTTTGATTTTAAAGATAGCTTATGTAAATTATTTACAGCCACGGTCATGACCACATCCACAACCACATATTGACAATAAAAGTATTATCCAAATAAAATTGCAACAATCCATTCCGCCACCGCATCCACAGCAACTAAGTAATAATAATATTAAAATTAGCATGCATGGATCACAGCAGGATGAATTGCAACAATTATCCATATCTCGACCGCCGTATCCGCCGAATCCGCATCCATTTCCATATCCGCCGCCACCAAAAAAGTTCATAGGTATTTCCTCCTCTTAAATGTAAATAAAATTATGTTATGTAAATTAATTTTTTCTTTTGTACATTAAATTTTTTTTCTTTGGCTACATTTACATAATATGTTATTTCTTTAAATGTGTGCATTATTCATAGTTACTTCTAGCACTTAATCACTTTATTAGATTGGTAAAAAAGTATGCGAACACGGAATAAATTCTAAAAGCATTGCAGAGTTTAATATACTAAAAACTTCATATAAAACAACAAAATTCAAAGATTTCTAAATAAAAATTGAATTTTCTAAATATGTTTAATAATCTGTCGAAAGCCGTTTTCATACTTTCTTCGACATATTTAGTGTTTTTCTGTTAGAATAGATTACTTGCTTTTATTTAAAATAAATAAAGAAAGTATTCAATTTAAAAAAAATGCAAGAATTTGTTATTTTTCGTTGACAATAATGCCCCTATGGTATAAAATATTTTCGTTATTATACAAATATTAAACAGGAGTTTAGAATGAAAAAATTTATTAAAAAATTCTCACTTATCATGGCATTAGTTATGTGTTTAGGATTAGGATATCCTGCACTTACGCCACTAAGAGTGTCAGCGGAAGAGACAGCTTTCGATGTCGTAGTTCCGGGAATTATAATTGAAAATTTTAAAAACACAGCAACAAAGGGGGCACAGTATATTATTCCGCAAGGAACTGTTGGTGCTGAAACTGCTACTATAACTGTTACCAACCCGATTGGTGAAGCAGTTGAAGATATAGCAAACTTCATCCCAGATATGGCAGGAACTTATATAATAAGTTATACGCACGGAGCACACGCAACAGATTTAACCCTTGATGTAAGCGGTGTTGCAACAGGCACAGAAATTACTTTTGAAAAGAATAGTAAATATATTGTGCCATCAATAATCAATCCAGAGCATCAAGATGATGGACTTAGAATAACATTACCTAATCCTAGTGTGGTTGATTCTAATGGCGACATAATTAATGCTGCCGTAGTTACAGTAACCGTAGCTTTCTCGGGAGAAAGTACAGATTATAGTTTTTTACTAGACGAAGTTACAGGTGATAACAACGAAAAATTTGATGTGCTAGAACTAGACCCAAATGCTAGCGGAATTTATACAATTAGTTATAAATATAAAAATGGAGACACATTATTAGCTTCTGCATACAAGACAATTCAAGCTGATGTTAATTATAACAATGATTTTGAATATACTTATGATTATGAAGCTTCATTACCGTCAACAGCTGAAATTGGAGTTAGTAAAAAACTTCCTACAATATCAGCAACAACAAAAATTAAAAATAAAGATACAAAAATAGAAGCTTTTTACACAGTTAAAGCACAGTTAACAACAGGAGCTCAAACCGTTTACAATCTAGGCGATGACACTGCGGTTATAACTCAAAAAGACGGAGCTTACTACTTCACACCAATTTTAAATGGCGACTATATCATAACTTATACAGTTAAAAATTTCTTTAATAATGAACCAACAGTATCAAGCACAAGCTTCCAAATTGAAAATGTTAAAGATACAATAGCACCTGAAACAGTAGTAGTTATGCCTTACACAGAAGAAGACTTTAATGAAAAAGGTGTTTTAACTGACTATATAATTGCAAACGAAGCAATTGCAAATAATACAATCGATGAAAATATTTTACTTTTCCCTATCTATGCAAATGATGCAGCTAACGGGATTGTAGAAGATAACCTAACATTATATAGAACTTTGAAAAAGCAACCTAATACAACAATATTTGATGAAAGAACAGATATAACTGATGAAAACGCAAATGGAAAAATCTTAGTATTTAATTCTAATTTAGATATAACTGGAGAACCAACACATATAGTTTTGACAGTTAATATAAATGGAATTGCTGATGAAATTACTGAATCTCAGATTTATGTCGTTTCAGAATATACTAGCGAAGATAAATTACTTAATGGAACTTATACAATGACCTATATTGCTAACGATAAAGCAGGAAACGGCGAAAAATATCCAACACCTTACACAATGGTAGTTGACTCAGACTTTGAAGACATTGATGCCCCTACTGTGAAATTTGCCGAAAATTTACCAACAGCAGTTTTCTTGGACACAGAAGTATCTTTCAAGGCTCCAACAGCCACAGACAAAGATAAAAAAGATACTCGTTTAAGTGTTTATATTACTTATAAAACAATAGATAATGGCATAGAATCTGCGGAAATCAGAGCTGATGCCGAAGAAAGCCTTATCTCTTATAATAGTAAAGCAGACACATATAGTTTTACAATAACAGATGTAGATACTTCAAAAATTATAATTATTGCAAACTCACAAGATAATAGCGGAAACCTTGGAACAACAGAGCAAGAAGTAATAATATTAAACACGGGTGATAATGCACCTACAACAATTAGTAATGTTAATACTTCTACAACACAAGATGAAAGCGAATTAGTTAACGGAAATAATATATTACTACCAACCGTTATTTACGGCGATGATTTAATTGACTATTTAAATGTAGAAATATTAGTTGAAAATAATGGTGTTAATTATACTGCTTATGATGCTAAAAGAATTAGAAACTACACAGCTAATACCTTAACTGTTTCAGACGCATATTTCTGCGCTAACACTTCTGGCGAATACTTTGTAACCTATATTTCAACTGATGCTGGCAACAATAAAACCATTTTAGTGTTTAGCGTTACTATTGGAATAAATGTTGGAATTATGAATTTTGAGTTTACTGGTCTACCTAGTCAAATAAATAATGGCTCAGCTGAAAAAGGCGAATCTGTAAGACTTGAAATACCTAACCTTGATTTAGGCTCAGCAACAGCTGAATATGAAATTGAAAACGGAACTTATTACTTGGATATTACAGGCTCAAACTATAATTTATCTGGAAATTATTACTTTACACCAAATGAAGTTGGAACTTACACAATTCAGTATAAAGCAAACATTGTTAACATTCTTTCACAAGAACTTTTAAAAGAAGTGGTAAGTGATGTTTATTCAATTGAAGTTGTAGACACAAACGGACCAATTTTTGATAATGAAGATGTAATCTATATTGAAAACTATTTTGCAGATTATAATGCACAAGGTGTAAAAAAGGGAGATAATATAACCATTCCTTTACCATCATTATATAGCGATGTTGTTCGTGAAACTTCAACAGTTACAATTTCAACCTCTACTGGTGGAACAACAACTATTGATTTAAGTAAAGAAGATGACATTATTAGACTTACCGATTATAAATTTAACCGAAATGACACATACACAATCACTTATAACTTGTTAGATGAATTTGGCAATAAAACTTCAAAAGCATTTACACTTGATGTAGGTGATGTTGAACCGCCAGTTTTAGATATTGATGATAAAATCTTTGCTGATGAATATTCAATCAATCAAAAAATTGAAATAGATTTAAGTAAAATTTCGGCAACTGATAATGTTGATGGCAAAATTATATTAAAAAATGAAGAAACTGGTATCTACTCACTTAAATCTGGAACAACATTTACAATCACAGTTAAAAACACATCTACAAAAATAGAAGTTGAAAGCGACTTTGAATTTGATGAAACTGACATGAGATTCCAATACACAATACCAACAGCAGGAAGTTATACAGTTACAATTGAAGTTGCAGATACAGCTGGCAAAATTAAAACATCAACTCATAATTTTACTGTTAGCGCTGATTCTAACGCAGGAATGTCTGCTCAAGAAATTTTAGGAACAGTTTTAATTATAGTTTCAGTTTTACTTCTTGGCGGAGTTATAACTTACTTTATAGTATCTAAAAAGAATCTTGAAAAGAAGTATAAATAACCTTTACTAGAAGATTTAATTATAGCTTAAAAAATCCACTCTTAATGGTGGATTTTTTTTGCTTTTTTATTAACGAAAGAAATAAAATAGATTGAATTTTTGCACACTAAAACAAAGAAAGACTCAATTTGCAACTTATCTTATAAATTTAATTAAAAAGTCAATAATAAATATTATGTTAGATAATCGGTCTAAGCTTGTTTTAAAACATTTGGTTAAAGAATGTTCGGATGGCTCTTATAAAATTATTGAAGCCGAAGACATTCTTTCTGTCTTACCTAATAAGTTCAATGCTGATAAGGAAATAATTTCTCAAATTATTAGGCATTTGGAAAATGGCGAATATGTGTCTGTTAAATATTCAGACGATTATCAATTTTGCTTATGCCCCTTACCTTTCGGTCGGCAGTTTATTGAAACTGATGAAATGCAGAATAAAAACAAAAAATCTATGAAAAACATAGGTGCTAGAATTTATCTATATGCTTTTATTAGTGCATTAATAGGTTCTCTTCTGGGAACACTTATTTATAATTTAATTTGGTAGTAATGAGTTTATTATTGAGATTAAAAAAATTAAGCCTAGTTATTTTAAATTAATCGAAGCTTTGAGCAATGCTAACTTTTGATTTATTTAAACTTAACCTTTATAAAGTTTTATTATGTTAGAAAAAAAAGAAAAAATGGTTATGCTGTTTCTAAGTGAGGTATGTTCTGGAAAGAAGTCATATCTTATTTCTGCTGACCAAATTGCAGAATACCTTTCTAGAAAATATGTTCTTTCTATTGCTGAGTTAGATGAAATAATGTTAATGTTAAGTAAAGACAACTATATAGATTTAGTTTTCAGTGATGGAAAAAAGGGCTATTTTTACTGTATTTCTTTAAAAAACAAAGGCTTGACCTTTAAAAAAGATTTAATAAAACATAGAAAAGAATTAGTTATGCTAGTTTTAAGAACACTAGGTATTACAATTTTAAGTTTTATAGTAGGCTTAATATTAAGGGCAATTTTTAATTAAAACTTTTATTAAAAAAGATACTTTCTTAATAAAATATCTTTTTTTTATTTTAATCGTTTATAAGATTCAAGCGTTGTTTTAATCGCTTATATCGGATTTCTGCATCTTTTGCACTTTGCTTAAACAACTCTTTCGCCATCTCTGGATTTTGCTTTGCAACGGAAGAATATCTGCTTTCGCCCATTAAAAATTCTTCGTAATTTAAATGTGGCTCTCTACTGTCTAACGCAAACTTAATTTCTGCATTCGGATTAAACCTGTATAAAAACCAATAACCACTATCAACTGCCCGTTTCATCTCTAAAAATGTGTTGCTCATATTATATCCGTGATTTACACAAGGCGAATAGGCAATTATTAGGCTCGGACCTTTATGTTTTTCTGCTTCCTTAAATGCCTTTATGCACTGAACCATATCAGCTCCCATTGAAACACTTGCAACATATGCATTTGGATAGTTCATTGCCAACGCTCCTAAATCTTTTTTGCTTGTCATTTTACCACTTGCCGCAAATTTTGCATAGGCTCCTTTTGGAGTGCTTTTAGACGATTGTCCGCCTGTGTTAGAATAAACCTCTGTATCTAAAACCAAGATATTAACATCTTCCTCAGAGGCTAAAATATGGTCTAGCCCCCCATATCCAATATCATAAGCCCAACCATCTCCGCCAATCATCCAAACTGATTTTTTTGCTAGATAATCTTTATTCTCAGATATGTTTTTCAGTAAATCATTTTTATTTTTATCAGAATTTTTTGATACTTCACTTTCTAATAATTGGGTTAATTCCTCTACTTCTTTTTTATTTAAGATGTTTGGATTTTCCAGCCAGTTCTTTAATTGATTTTTTAAATCTATATTTATATCATCTATTTCAAGCAACAATTCAATATTGTTTTTTAGGTTTTCTTTTATGGCATTTATTCCAAGTTTAATGCCGTAACCAAATTCAGCATTATTTTCAAATAAGCTGTTTGCCCATGCTGGCCCGCAACCGTTTTCATCTTTGGTATAAGGACAAGCAGGCGCAGAACCGCCATAAATGCTTGAACAACCTGTTGCGTTAGCAATTATCATACTGTCGCCAAATAAGCAAGTTGCAAGGCGAATATAAGGAGTTTCACCACAACCTCCGCAAGCATAATTATATTCAAAATATGAGGTTAAAAATTGCAAGCCTTTTGGTATATCTGTTGAAAATGCTTTTTCTTGTTTTAACGACTTGCTAAATTCATAATTTTTCTTTTCTGCATCTAATATGTCGGTGGTAAGCACCATATCTAATGCCTTACCTTTTGCAGGACAAACACTTTCGCAAACCCCGCAACCAGTACAATCTAATGGACTAAGTTGAATTTTATATTGATGATTAGGCAAACCCAAAGCATCTTTCGTTACAAAACTTTCTGGCTTTGAAGTTCCATTTTTTTCATCTTCATTTTCTAGATTTTCGTTTTTTACAAGCACAGCCCTTAACGCCGAATGCGGACAAGACATAACACAAAATCCACATTGAATACAGTTGTCTTCTTTCCAGCTTGGACATTTAAGAGCAATTCCCCTTTTTTCGAATTTGGTTGTACCTGTTGGCACACTACCATCTGCTGAAAAACTGGAAACTGGTAATTTAGCACCTTCTAAATCATTAATAGGCTTGATAAACTTATTAAAATATTCATCAGTGTTTTGTTTGCTCTCATCGTATTTTTGTCCTTCAAGACTTTGCACATCTATTTCAATAATATCAGAAAAACCTTTATCAATTGCCATTATGTTTTTATTAACAATACTTTCGCCTTTATGCCCGTAAGTGTTTTGAATTGCCGTTTTTAAACTATTATAAATTAGTTCTCGGTCAAGAATTTGAGTAATTTTAAAGAATGCACTTTGCATTATTACATTAATTTTATTTCCTAGCCCACAATCATTTGCAATCTTTTGAGCATTAATCACATAAAACTTTGCGTTTCGTTCTTTTAAAATATCAACAAAATGTTTTGGCAACTTCTCGCTTAAACTAGCTTCATCTAAAACAGTATTTAATAAAACTGTGCCATTCTTTTTTAAATTTTCTATTAAATTATATCTTGCCACAAAACTATAATTATGAATGGCAATGAAATCTGGCTCTGTTATTAAATATGTTGATTTTATAGGATTTTCACTTATTCGCAAATGCGAAATTGTTATGCTCCCAGATTTTTTAGAATCATATTCGAAAAAGCCCTGCGTAAAAAAGTTTGTATGTTCTCCAATAATTTTAATACTATTTTTATTGGCACTTACAGTACCATCACTACCTAAACCGTAAAACTTTAAGCAGGTGGTATTTATTTGAGGAAGTTTGAAATCGGTAAGTGGCAATGAAAGATTTGTAACATCATCATTAATTCCTACGGTAAAGCCATTTATTGAATTTTCAATTTTTAAATTATCGAAAACTGCTTTGACGCAATCAGGAGTAAACTCCTTGCTTCCGAGTCCATATCTACCGCCCAAAATCTTAATGTTTTTATTTAAGTTATTTAAACCATTTTCCGCAATGGCACTTAACACATCTGTATATAAAGGTTCGCCAACAGCTCCGCTTTCTTTTGTACGGTCTAAAACTGCAATTTGTTTAACTGTTTTCGGAATCGCATTAATTAAAGCTTGGGCGTTAAATGGTCTATATAACCTTACTTTGATTAAGCCGAATTTATTGCCTTGATTATTTAAATAATCAATTGTTTCTTCTGCCGTCAAAGCTCCACTACCCATCATAATTATAATTTGTTCGGCATTAGCATCACCATAATATTCAAATGGCTTATAATATCTTCTACTTACATCACCTACAAGTTTCATTGCCTTTTCAACTTCATCGTAAACATTTGCATAATAAGAATTACATGCTTCACGGTTTTGGAAAAATATATCAGGATTTTGTGCCGTACCTTTTTGTATTGGCTTTAAAGGATTTAAACTTCGTCTTTTAAACTCAGCCACTTTATCAAATGGAAATATTTTCCTGATATCGCTTTCACTTATTTCTTCAATCTTTTGTACTTCGTGTGATGTCCTGAAACCGTCAAAAAAGTGCAAAAAGGGCAAACTTGCATTTAATGAAGCAATGTGAGCCACTAGTGCTAAATCTTGGGCTTCTTGAACACTGTTAGAACAAAGCAAATTAAACCCAGTTGTGCGAACTGCCATAACATCCGAATGGTCGCCAAAAATGGAAAGAGCATGCGTTGCAATGGCACGGGCAGAAACATGAAAAACTGTTGGCAAAAGTTCGCCAGAAATTTTATACATTGTAGGAATCATTAAAAGCAATCCTTGGCTTGCTGTAAATGTTGTTGACAATGCCCCTGCACTTAAACTTCCGTGCAATGCCCCTGCTGCTCCGGCTTCGCTTTGTAATTCTCGCACAAGCAAGGAATTACCATATATGTTTTTCTTTCCTTTAAAAACCCACTCATCGCAGTTTTCAGCCATTGCCGATGACGGAGTTATTGGATATATCTCGGCAACTTCACTTAAAAAGTATGCTATCCTAGAAGCAGCGGTATTGCCGTCTACATTAATTATTTTTTTTGTTGAATTTGATTTATTTGTCAATTTTATCTCCTACCTTAAAATACTTTCAATTAATTATATATCGACAGTCAGAAATAGTCAAACATAGATTAAAATGTTTTAAATTTATTTGAAAGCTGTCTAAATAGTGCTATAATGTTAGTATGAAAAGATTATGTTTAACAATTCAATATAATGGTAAAAACTTTTCGGGATGGCAAATTCAAAACAATGAACGCACGGTTCAAAGTGTTTTAGAGAAAAAAATTTCTAGTTTGTTAAAAGAAGATATAAACTTATATGCAAGTGGTCGAACTGACTCAGGCGTGCATGCTTATAATCAGATAGCGCACTTTGATACGGAATCTAATTTTGATATGAAGAAATTAGCATTTGCTATAAATTTTGGTCTTGAAGATGATGTTCGTGTGCTTGAAGCAAGAGAAGTTGCAAGCTCTTTTCATTCTAGATATTCCGCTAAAAAGAAAACTTACATTTATAAAATTTATATAAGCAACATACTCAAACCGCTTAAAAATGGTCTAGTTGTTCAAATCAAATATAACTTAGACATTAAAAAAATTAAGTTGGCAATGGAATATTTTATAGGTACACATAATTTTTTTGCATTTAGTGCAAGCGGTTCGAATGTAAAAGATTTTATTCGGACAATCTATGATTTTAAACTTGAAGAGAATAACGATGAATTTTCTTTTGTTATTACTGGTAGTGGGTTTTTATATAATATGGTTAGAATAATTATAGGAACACTAATTGAGGTTGGAAAAGGAAATTTACAGCCACAGGACATTTCTCAAATTATAAAAGATAAGGAACGAAAAAATGCAGGGCAAACAATGCCTCCTTATGGGCTTTATTTATATAAAGTTTATTATTAATTAATTTGTTTAATACTTTCCACCCTTAAATTTGTTAGTTGCCTTTATAAACCAATTAAGCGGAAATATTTTATAAAGAATATATAAAAATTTATATTTCTTACCGATTATATATTGTGGTTTTAACTTTTTCTTATTTATAATTTTAAAAACCTTACAGGAAGCATATTGCACAGACATTCTCTTACTTTCATTTTTATCTATGTTGTCTGTCGCAGACTTAATTCGATTACCATATCTTTCATTTGTTTCAAAATTTTTAACTCTATTTTTTGTAAAACTTGTTTTAATATCCCCTGGGCAAATAGCACTAACTTGCACATTTGCATTTTTAAGTTCCATATTTAAGCAGTTAGTGAACATACTCACTGCCGATTTGCTTGCACAATACAGAGTTCGAAATGGCAATGGAAAAAAAGCACAAACTGAGCTGATATTAATAATTTTTCCACCTTTTCTCATAAGTGGAAGAGCATTTTGAATGCAAAATAATGTTCCAAAAAAATTTACATCAAAAATCCTGCGGGCTTCTAATGCCGAAATTAATTCTGTTGCCCCCGAAATTCCATAACCTGCATTATTTAAAAGCAAGTCAATTTTATCAAACTTTTCACCAATTTCTTTGAATGCTTTTTTAATATCATTCTCGTTAGACAAGTCGCATTTTATACCGTCCTTCTCATCAACACTTCTTGCCAAAACAATAATATTATGTCCCTGATTTTTAAATTTCAAGGTAAGCTCTTTACCTAAACCGCTTGTTCCGCCTGTTATAACTATATTCAATTTTATCCCCTATTTATATATTTAAAGTTTAGTGTAAAATTTAAGTATTGTCAATAAATATCATTAAATATATTGACTTTATACCTTTTTGGTTGTAAACTAAATTAATATTCGTAAACAAAATTAAGGAGTTTTAATTTGATTGTTATAATCACAGGAGCAAGTAGCGGAATCGGGCTTGCAACAGCCAATTTCTTAACGGAGAAAGGTTACAAGGTTTACGGACTTTCTAGAAGATTACCTGAAAACAGTAAATTTGAAAATCTTTCATGTGACATCACAGATTATGATGCTGTTTTGCAAAAACTAAATTACATATTTGAAAAAGAAGGCAAGATTGATGTGCTTATAAACAATGCTGGAATGGGTATTGCAGGGGCAATTGAGCATACAGAAAATGAAAATATTCAAAAGATTTTTGACTTGAATATTCTAGCAGTAATAAATTGCAGTAAGCTGGTTGTTCCTTTTATGCGTGCAGGCGGTGGCGGAAAAATTATAAATATTAGTTCTGTTGCTGGTGTAATTCCTATTCCATTTCAAACATGTTACTCGGTAACCAAATCCGCAGTGGATATGTTTTCAATGGCGTTCGGATTAGAGGTGAAAGATTTTAAAATACAACTAACATCTATAATGCCTGGTGACACAAAATCTAGCTTTGTAGATAACCGTGTTAAAAATAAATTGCTTGAAGACGAAAATTATAAAACCAGAATTGAGTCCTCCATCAAAAAAATGGAAAAAGACGAAAGAAAAGGAATGAGCCCGCTTTGTGTTAGTAAAGTAATTTATAAAACTATAAGAAAAAAGAAATCACCATCTAGAATAACAGTCGGATTTAACTACAAATTGATAGTTTTTTTAAGCAAAATTTTACCAAGAAAATTTATGCTCTATGTTATTAAAAAAATCTACGGGTAAATAAAAATGATTATTCATAAAGGAGAATAAAATGGATTTATTTAAAAAATGTGAAATATTTAATAAGGAAGTATTAGGAAAAGTTAATGAAACAGGATTATATCCTTATTTCCATTATTTGAATTCAGGGCAAGATACTGAAGTTATAATGGAAGGGAAAAGAACCATTATGATTGGTTCAAACAATTATTTGGGATTAACATCGCATCCAGATGTAATAAAGGCCGGAGTTGAGGCAATTGAAAAATACGGTTCAGGTTGTTCAGGTTCTAGATTTTTAAACGGAACTTTGGACATTCATATTGAACTTGAAAAAGAACTTGCCGAATTTTTACAAAAAGAAGATGTTGTAACATTTAGTACAGGTTTTCAAAGTAACTTGGGCATAATAAGTACAATTGCAGGACGAAACGATTATATTTTATGTGATAAAGAAAACCACGCAAGTATTTATGATGCTTGTAGATTAAGTTTTGCAAAAATGCTTAGATTTGAACATAGCGATATGGAAGACCTTGAAAAGCAACTTGAAATCATACCTGAGAGTGCAGGAATTTTAATTGTAACCGATGGTGTTTTTAGTATGAGTGGTGAAATATGTAAGTTACCTAAAATAGTTGAATTAGCAAAAAAATATGGTGCTAGAATAATGGTAGATGATGCTCACGGACTAGGCGTTTTAGGGGACCACGGCAGAGGCACAGCTGAGCATTTTGGACTTGAAAAAGAAGTTGATATTTATATGGGAACATTTAGTAAATCTCTTGCAAGTCTTGGCGGATATATGGCTTCAACAAAAGAAGTTGTAACCTTTATAAAGCATAATTCAAGACCATTTATTTTCAGTGCAAGCCCAACACCTGCATGCGTTGCTTGTGCTAGAGCATCACTTAAATTACTTAGAGAAAATCCTCAAATGGTTCAAAATTTAAAAGAAATTTCAAACTATATGCGTACTGGGCTTAAAAATAAAGGAATTAAATTAATTGAAAGTATTACCCCAATTATTCCTATCTTTACATACGAAGACGAAAAAGCTTTTATGGCATGTAAACTTCTTTTAGAACGAGGAGTATATGTAAATCCTGTTATTTCTCCAGCAACTCCTAAGGGACAAGCATTATTAAGAACAAGTTATATGGCAACACATACAAAAGAACAAATGGATGAAGCCATTGAAAAAATTGCAGAAGTTTTGAAAGAGTTAGAATTATTAGATTAATTTAAAAATCTTGTAAAATTCCGTGTATCTTACCGTTGCATTTATGCACACATAAGCACGGGATTTTTTTATTTTCCTTTACCCTTTTATAATTTTAATTAAAAAAACTTTCTTTGAAGAAAGCTTTAAAAAAGTTTATATTAAATTTAAAAAGACAATTTGATACTATAAATGTTTATTTACTAATCTTCGTTGCTTTGCACTTTAAACATTAAACTTAAACAGAACAACATCACCATCCTGCATAACATATTCTTTGCCTTCAATTCGGACTTTGCCTTTTTCTTTTGCTATGTTCCAGCTTCCGCATTCTATTAAATCTTTATAACTTACAATTTCGGCTTTAATAAATCCTCTTTCAAAATCTGTGTGGATTTTGCCCGCCGCCTGTGGTGCTTTTGAGTTTTTTTCAATTGTCCACGCTCTGACTTCTTTTTCACCAGCAGTTAAAAAGCTCATTAGTCCTAAAAGTGAATAGCCCGCTTTTGCAAGTTTATCTAAACCACTCTCAGTTATTCCTAGTTCCTTTTTGAATAAATCTCTATCTTCGTCATCTAAATTAATAAGTTCTTCTTCAATTTTAGCACATAAGGTTATAACTTCCGAGCCTTCATTATCGGCAATTTCTTTTATTGTTTGAACATATTTATTATCTGCCTTTCCTATATCTGCCTCATCAATATTTGCCGCATAAATAACTGGCTTAGTGCTAAGCAGAAAAAAGGAATTCACAATTTTGATTTCTTCTTTATTAAAACTTACTGTTCTAACAGGTTGATTATCTTCCAAAGCATTTTTAACCTTAATTAAAACTTCTAGTTCTTGTTGTGCTATTTTATCTCCTTGTTTCGCAAGCTTTGAAGATTTATCAAACTTTTTTTCAATAGATTCCAAATCAGATAAAATTAATTCAAGATTAATAATTTCAATATCTCGTTTCGGGTCGGTATTGCCATAAACATTTATGATTTTGTCATTATCAAAGCAACGCACAACATGAACAATTGCATCTACCTCTCTAATATGGCTTAAAAACTTATTGCCTAGCCCTTCGCCTTTGCTAGCACCTTTAACTAGCCCCGCAATATCCACGAACTCAATGCAAGCAGGAACTATGTTTTTTGTATTATAAAGTTTAGCAAGTACATCTAACCTTTCATCCTTGATGTCTACAATGCCTATGTTTGGTTCAATTGTGCAAAAAGGATAATTCGCACTTTCTGCACCTGCTTTTGAAAGAGCATTGAATAAAGTGCTTTTCCCAACATTCGGCAATCCAACAACTCCTATTTTCATAATAAAATTTTCCTTTTAATTTATAAAGCATGTTAATTTATTTCTTTTGATAACAAAATTAAAATTCTATCAAATTACTTAATGCTAAAATTTTAGTAATTACAATTCAGCATTCTTTTTCTTTAAAGTTTTAATATTGCTTTTCACCTATAAAGCTATAAAAAATAATATCAAAAATTTGCAGAATACCCTCTTGAGAAATCAAAACAACTTTACCTAATATGAGGCTTTCGCTTATAGCTCCGTAAGTTGAACTATCTTGGCTGTTTGCACGATTATCACCTAACAAATAAGCACTTTTTTCTGGTATTACTAAAAATTGAATTATTTGAGATTGATATTCAATAAATTCAAAGTTTTTGTCTAATAAATTTGAAGATATCAATCTGTTATACGAGGTTACATTTCCACTCTTATCAACATAATCTTCTTGCAAAATTGTAACTTCATTACTGCCTGAATAAATAACGGCAACCTCATAATAGCCTTCATCAGAATTATGATAGTAGCCTACCTTATCTCCACCCACGGCAATTAGCCTTTTAACAATACGCGTATTCGAATTGTTATAAGAAACAATAATATCTCCGTAAGCGCCTTTGTTGTTCAAATCAACATAAACACCTTGCTCACCGCCCAAAATTGTTGGAGACATAGAGCTTCCCTCAACCAAATAATAATTATGCGAAACAATAAAATATAAAATCAACGCCGCAATAAAAAAAATTGAAAGTATTATTCCTATTAAAAAATAATATAAAAAAACCATCTTATTAGATTTTTCCACATAAATTAACTTGTTAATTTCCATGAGAATATTTTAGCATAAATCATATTCAAAATCAAACATTATTAAATATTGTAATAATAAACATTTTGTGCTAAAATCAAATAAAAGGTCAAACAGAAATGGATAAGAAAATTGATAAACCAAAATTGTTGTTACACTCTTGCTGTGCTCCGTGTTCAACAACAGTAATCGAAAAATTAGTTCCTGATTTTGATATCACGGTTCTTTATTATAACCCCAATATTTATCCAAAAGAGGAATATATCTTACGAAAAAACGAACAAAAAAAATTATTAAATATACTAAATATTAATCTTATAGAAGACGAATACGAACCAGAAGAATATTTTAAAAATATGAAGTCGTTTGAAAATCAAAAAGAGGGCGAACACAGGTGTTATGAATGCTATAAGTTGCGACTCACAAGAACTTTTGAAAAAGCAAAAGCATTAAACTATAAATTTTTTACCACAACACTTTCGGTTAGCCCACAAAAAAATGCAAAATGGATAAATGAAATAGGCTTAAAGCTAGAAAACGAACACTGTAAATTTTTGGTTAGAGATTTTAAAAAACAAGACGGTTATAAACATAGCATTGAACTTTCAAAAAAGTATGATTTATATAGGCAAAATTATTGCGGATGTAAGAACTCTATCAGGGAATAATTCTAGCAATTCTTTTTTTTGATAATTAAAAAAAATTAATACATATTTAGTTACAAAGTATGAAACTAATTTAAGATTAAGTTTTTTTGATTACAAAAATAAAGTAAAAACCCAAAACAAGAGAGTAAAATAAGTGAAGACAAACAACCACTTCTATTTTGACAACTTTTCTTGCTAATACAAAAATAAAAGAAAATTTTTAATAACGACTTATATCTTTTATTTTATCTAATCTCGCGTAACTGTAACAGCCATCTATACCCACTATTATATGGTCAACAAAGGCTATGCCTAACATATTTGCAATGTCAATAATACATTTCGTTGAGCTGATATCTTCGCAAGAAGGTTGGCAAACTCCGTCCGGATGACAATGTGATAAAATAACCTTAGAAGCTCCACTATTTATCATTAACTTCGAAAGCTCTTTTTTGTCTATTTTTAAAGAATTCATATCACCTTGCGAAATTTTTTTATTTGCAATAATTCTATTTTTTGTATCTAAACATGTTATGTAAAACTCTTCTTTTGATTTATTGTAATAAAGTGCAAGGTAAAAATCTAAAATATCTCCCCTACTTTTTAAATATTTCTTATTCGCCAGCTTTTCAAACTTATATCTATAAAAAACTTGTGGCAACAATGTTAACAACTTTGCACTTCTTTCGCCTAACCCGTCAATTTTTTCTAGTCTTTCAACATCTGCATCAAAAACCGCTGAAAAATTTCCAAACTCTTCAATTAATCTATGTGCCAAAGGATTTGTATCCTTTCTTGGAATTAAATAATTTAAAACAAATTCTAATGCTACAATATCACTTACATTTTCAAGCCCTGATTTATAAACGGTGTCAAGCAATCTTTTACGATGATTTTTGTGGATATTTTTTTCTTTATTATCAAACATTTTTCTCCATATTATGCCTATTTTTTGTATAATTTTAACATATTATTTGCAAGTTGTAAAATTAAATTTTTGTTTTATATCATATAATGTATTTGACAAGCACTTCTTTCATTTTCATAAATTTAAGAGCAAAGATATATGAAGTTGATTTATAATAATTTTAAATGCTGTTTGACTTAAATTTTAGTTTATGTTAAACAATATATAAAATATGGTTTTGAGATAAGGAGGAAAAATGAAGATAGTTATAACTGCCGATAGCACTTGCGACATCCCTCAAAATTTGGTTGAAAAGAATAATATCCATATAATTCCAATTGCCATTATTATGGGTGATAAAGAATATTTAGAGGGTGTGAATATTTCACGGCTAGATATTTATGAATTTGTTGATAAAAATAATATTTTACCTAAAACCTCTGCCCGAGGCTCTTACGAATACAAGGAAGTTTTTGAAAAATTGAAAAAAGAATATGATGCAATCATACATTTTTCGTTATCATTTAATATTTCATGTACTGGGGATAATGCACTGCAAGCATCAAAAGAATTTGAAAATGTTCATGTAATTGACACAAAAAGCTTATCTTCTGGCTCAGGGCTTTTGGTTTTATCTTGTGCAGACAAAATAAAAAATGGTTTACCACTTGAACAGATATTAGAAGAAATCAAGCAAGAGGTAGATGAGGTTCAAGCATCATTTATTATTAGCAATTTAAATTACCTAAAAAAAGGTGGAAGATGTTCGGCAATTGCGTTGCTGGGGGCTAATCTGCTGGGCATTAAAATTCAAATTCAACTCATCGATGGAAAAATGCAACCAACTGAAAAATATATAGGAAAAATCTCGGCTTGTTTGGAGAAGTATTTGAGTAATTTAATTAAAGAATACCCGCCTAAATTAAACCGTGTTTTTGTAACAAGTTCATCAGCAATGCACGGAATTCGTGAAAAATTAGTTAAACAAGTTAAATCTTTGGGCTTCGAGGAAGTTATTGAAATGGATGCTGGCGCAACTATTTGTTGTCATTGCGGACCTGGAACAATTGGTGTATTATACATGAAAAAGTAGCTTGTATGTTCGACATTCTGCACAGCTTAGCAAACAAACATAAAAAAGTACCGCTAATTACCATTAAATTATGAAAATATGCTTGAAAAATATTAATTATATATTATAATTAGGTAACTTTGAAAAATAGATATTCAAGGGGGAAAAAGGAGTAATTATGAATAAAACGCAATTTATTAAAAGTATTGCTGAAACATCAGGACTAACAATTAAAGAAGCAACAGCAGCATACGATGCATTTGTGGAAACAGTGGTTAAATCTTTAAAGAATGGTGAAAAGGTTTCATTGCTTGGTTTTGGCAACTTCGAATTAAAGAAGAGAGCTGCTAGAATGGGCATTAACCCACAAACAAAAGAACAAGTTAAAATTTCCGCTTCAAATGCACCTGCATTTAAAGTTAGCAAAACTTTTAAAAGCTTATTCAATTAAAAACTCAGAATTAGAACCGTCATTAATTTGGCGGTTTTTTAATTCTTAGAAAGAGTGTTGCAAAAAATCCGTCTTTCATTAGGCGGGTTTTTTGTAAGTGCTCAAATCTTTATAAAATAACTTTATGATTTACCATTCTCAAAAAAAAG
>JAQVYC010000002.1:62107-72937 GCA_028708805.1 Clostridia bacterium
AAAAAACAACTCTTATTTAATAAAGAACTTAAATTAATAAATAAAAATAAAAAAGCATCACATAATATTATTATGTTAACTTTAATCATAAGAGCAACTTTAATATATTTATTAGTGTTACTTGTTTTTCGCATTATGGGAAAGAGGCAGATTGGTCAAATGCAACCGTTTGAGCTTGTTCTAACCTTGATTATCGCAGACCTTGCAACTATTCCCATGACTGAGGCATCTATTCCTATTTTGCACGGCATTGTACCTCTAATCACTCTTGTTGTTGTTCACTACTTCTTAACTTTATTTTCCAAAAAGAGTATAAAAATAAATTCAATTTTAAACGGAAAGCCAATATTAATAATAAACCCGAATGGCATTGATTATAATTCTCTTCAAGATTTAGATATAACCGTTGATGACCTGTTTGAAGCTATTCGAGAAAGCGGATATTTTAGATTAGAAGAAATACAATATGCCATAATGGAAACAAATGGTTCTATAAGTGTTTTACCAAAATCGGCCTTTACCCCTGTGGTAAACAGTAATTTGAAAATTGAGACAGATGAAAACACTCTTCCAATAACATTAATAAGTGAAGGTTCAGTTATTAAAGAAAATTTAACTATTGCTAAAATAACAAAGTTTGATATTGAAAAGATAATGAAAAAAGCAAAAATACCCAACTTAAAGGATGTGCTTGTGTTAACCATAAATAAATATGGCAGTGTTTATATTCAAGAAAAAAATCAACCATATAAAACCTTTATTGTGGACTATAAAGGAGAAAATTTAACATAATGAATAAACGGTTTATTTATATTTTAATAATTATTGTTTTACTTGTAGGATTTTGCATTATGGAACAGCTTATGGTTGATAATTTTCTTACTAGTATGGAAACAAATATTTATAATATTATGGATATAATTGAAGATGAAGTTGATATAAATACACCTGAAATATACGAACTTGTAGAAGAAACCGAAGAAAAATGGAAAGGATATGAAAATAGTTTGTGTTATTTAATTAACTATAAAGATATTGAAGAAGTAGGTGTGGAAATAACCAAAATGAAGGTGTATATAGTCGAAAATCAAATAGTCGAATTTAAATCCAGCTTGGCTCAGATTTTATATTTCACTGATAGTTATAGGCAAGTGATGAGTAATAGCCTGCATAATATTATTTAAACAAAAACAATACTAAGTTAATCTTAAAAAAATACTTTCTTAAAACGAAGAAAGTATTTTTAATTTCAAATTTAATATTATAGCTTTGGTTCAAAGTTTTCAAATATTATATTATCGCAATATGGCACAATACTCATATATTCTTCTTGACTTCTTATTGTCCAAGCTAGAAGCGGAAGGTGTTTATATTTTCTTAAATATCTATTTGGCAAGTTTTTGCTATTATATGTTATAAAGTGCGGTTGACTTACTTTTTTATTAAAACACATTCTTTTTAGAGCGAATTTTTTCAAAAATGAAAGATTATTCCCTTTAAAAAAGGATGATATTTGACCCCGGATTACACTTGGAACATTATTTTTAAACCAGCCTAATGTATAAGGATTAAAAGATTGAATGGCATAATCGCCCTTGTAATTTTTTAAAATACTCCAAACATTTTTTTCAAGCTCTCCAACTTTGTTATTGTTTTTTATTTCAATTAACAACGGTACTTGACCGTCTACTAAGTCTAAAACTTCTTTTAAAGTTGGAATGCAGTTATTTGTGTTGTTTAATTTAAAATTTTTCAAATCTTTTTTTGTTAGTTGACTTATATAGCCATCTTGCCCCGTCATTCTTTGCAAAGTTGAATCGTGAAAAACAATTACTGTATTGTCGGCAATTTGCTGAACATCCAGCTCAATCGGATAAGATGCCTTAATTGCATTCTTAAAAGCTAATATACTGTTTTCGGGAGCAGATTGATTATGAAGCCCTCTATGAGCAATGTTTCTTTCAACTAACCAGGTTTTAAATAAGTCCATTATAAATCCTCTTTATTATTAATATATCAAAATTAAACAATTATATCATTTTTTTTATATTAAATCAATTTAATTGTTAATTTTGTTGGTTTTTAATTCTTAAATAATATTGATTTTAAAAATTGCCCAGTATAAGATTTTTTTATATTTGCAATTTCTTCGGGCGTTCCTTTGGCAATTACAAAACCGCCTTTGTCTCCACCCTCAGGCCCTAAATCTATGCAATAATCAGCACATTTTATAACATCTAAATTATGTTCAATAACCACAACCGTATTGCCATTGTTTACAAGTTTTTGAAGAATGTCAATCAACTTTTTCACATCATACGGATGCAAGCCAGTTGTTGGCTCATCTAAAACATAAATTGTTTTACCCGTACCTCTTTTTGATAGCTCACTTGCTAGCTTCACCCTTTGAGCCTCGCCTCCGCTTAGAGTTGTTGCCGACTGTCCTAGTCTTATATACCCCAAACCGACATCATAAAGTGCTTTTACTTTGGCATAAATTTTAGGCACATTTTCAAAAAAAACTATGGCTTCTTCCACGGTCATTTGAAGCACATCGTATATGTTTTTACCTTTATATTTCACTTCCAAAGTTTCTCGAATATATCTTTTACCTTTACAAACTTCGCAGGGAACTTCTATATCGGGTAAAAAATACATTTCTATTTCTCTTATACCTGCCCCTTCACAAGCTTCGCAACGACCGCCCCTAACATTAAAACTAAATCTACCAGGATTATACCCTCTTTCACGGGCATCAGGTGTGCTTGCAAATAATTCTCTCACTGGTGTGAACAATCCTGAATAAGTAGCTGGATTACTTCTCGGTGTTCTACCTATCGGAGATTGATTAATTAAAATAACTTTATCTAGTAAATCAACATTTTCAATTTTGTCAAACTTACCAAGTTCTAATTTGCTTCCGTTAAGATTATTCGCTAAAAACGGATACATAACACCGTTAATAAGCGAACTTTTTCCGCTTCCCGAAACCCCAGTAATAACAGTAAACACACTAAGAGGAATATCTACATCAATGCCTTGTAAATTATTCTGCTTTGCTCCCTTGATTTTTAAAAATTTCTCGGAAATTCGTCTTTCCTTTGGCACTTCAATTGATAAGACTCCACTTAAAAATTTGCCTGTTATAGACTTCTCACATTTTTTAATATCTTCCAGACTACCCGCAACAACAACTTGCCCACCGTGCACACCTGCATAAGGTCCTATATCTACAATGTAATCGGCACTGCAAACAGTGTCTTCGTCATGCTCAACCACAATTAACGAATTACCCAAATCTCTTAACTTAAACAAGGCACTTAAAAGCCTTTGATTATCTCTTTGATGTAAACCAATGCTAGGTTCATCTAAGATATATAAAACACCAACCAGACCACTTCCTATCTGAGTTGCAAGCCTTATTCTTTGTGATTCTCCGCCACTTAATGTCGCTGCACCTCTAGACAAGGTTAAATAGTTTAAGCCAACATCTATTAAAAACTTTAATCTTGCCTTTATTTCTTTTATGATGCTTTCAGCTATTTCGGCATCCGACTTTTTTATTTTAATATTTTCAAAATAATCTAGCAGTTTATCTACGCTGATTCCAGACATCTGAGTAATATTCTTACCCCCAATTTTTATAGAAAGGGCTTCATCATTCAAGCGTTTGCCTTTGCATTTTCGGCATAGATGTTCGCTAAAAAACTTTTTAATTTCAAAACGCACATATTCGCTTTTTGTTTCTTTAAATCTTCTTGCTAGGTTATTGCTAATCCCCTCAAATGTAGTTTTACGACCGTTCACTATTAATTCTTCACGATTATTTCCATATAAAATTATGTCTAAGTGCTTGCGAGGCAAATCTTTAATAGGTTTATTTAAGTCTATTCCATATTTCTGGCTTAGAACTTTAAAATACATACTTGCAATGCTTCCTTCTTCAACATTCCAGCCAGTAAGATTTAAAGCACCTTCATTTAAGGATAAGTTTTCATTTTTTAAAACCTTGCTCTCGTCAATGTCATTTGTGTAGCCTAGTCCGCTACATTTGCTACATGCTCCAAACGGGTTATTGAACGAAAAAATTCGTGGAGTAATTTCACCTATTGAAAACCCACAATGAACACAAGAAAAATTCGTGGAATATAATTGCTCTTCATCATCATTTTTACAAATCACAATTCCTTCCGCAAGTTTCAAGGCGGCTTCAATACTTTCAGTTATTCTACTTTCATTTTCTTTTTTTACTATAAGCCTATCTACAACTACCCTAATATTATGTCTAATGTTTTTATCTAAATCAATTTCTTCTTCTAATAAATACATATTATCATCTACGATAACTCTAACATAACCACTGCGTCTTAAACTATCTAGCAATTTTATATGACTGCCTTTCTGCCCTTGAATGATTGGTGCTAAAATTAAAGTTTTTTTGCCATCACCTGAAACCATAATTTTATCTACAATTTGATCAATAGTTTGTCTTTCAATAGGCTTTTTACAATTTATGCAATAGGGAGTTCCTATGCGAGAATATAATAGCCTTAAATAATCATAAATTTCGGTTATGGTTCCAACAGTTGAACGGGGATTATGGTTAGTACTCTTTTGGTCTATTGAAATTGACGGGGATAAACCTTCAATGCTTTCAACATCAGGTTTTTGAGCTTGTCCTAAAAATTGTCTTGCATATGAAGATAAACTTTCAATATACCTTCTTTGACCTTCGGCAAAAATAGTATTAAATGCTAATGTAGATTTCCCCGAACCACTTACACCACAGAACACAATTAATTTATTTCGTGGCAACTCTAAGCTTATATTTTTTAAATTATTTTCTTTTGCTCCAATTATTTTTAAATTTTTTTCCATATTTTATCCTTATTTTTTATTTGGTAAGTTTATTTCATTTTTTCTAACTGTTTTTTTAATTTAGTTATTTTTTCTCTAATTTCAATTGCCGCTTCAAAATTTAATTGATTAGAAGCAATTTTCATATGACCTTGAAGTTTTTCAATCTCTTTTAAAACATCACTCTTGGTCATTTTGTTGCTAACATTTTTAGATATCTCTAATGTTCCAAACCAGTCTTTTTTAATTGTTGTTGGTGTTATGTTATGCTCTTTATTATAATTATCTTGGATTTCTCTTCGTCTATTAGTTTCGTCTATGGCTTTTTTCATTGACTTTGTAACCTTATCTGCAAACATAATCACTCGCCCATTTTCATTACGAGCCGCCCGTCCAACTGTTTGAATTAGTGAACCTTCACTTCTCAAAAAGCCTTCTTTGTCTGCATCTAAAATGCAGACTAATTCGACCTCTGGCAAATCTAGCCCTTCTCGCAAAAGGTTAATACCAACCAACACATCAAAAACCCCTTTTCTTAAATCGCTTAAAATTTCAATTCGCTCCATCGTAATAATATCAGAGTGCATATATCTAACCTTAAAATTATGGTCAACAAGAAACTGAGTTAAATTTTCTGCCATTTTTTTAGTAAGAGTTGTAATTAAAACCCTATTTTTATTTTTAACCACTTTTTCAATTTCAAACATAAGTCTTTCCATTTGCCCTTCAGTTTTCACAACTTCAATCAAAGGATCAAGAAGCCCTGTCGGTCTTAAAAACTGTTCTACCACCTGCCCGCTTAATTCAAGTTCGTAAGCACTTGGAGTTGCCGATATATAAACTGTCTGAAATAACTTTGTGTTAAATTCTTTAAAATTTAAAGGGCGGTTATCAAAGGCTGAATTTAATCTAAACCCGTATTCCACTAAATTTGTTTTTCGTGCCTTATCCCCATTATACATTGCCCTAATTTGTGGAATTGTGATATGACTTTCATCAATTAAAACTAAAAAGTCATCAGAAAAATAATCCATTAAAGTAAACGGCGGAGCACCTATTTCTCGCCCATCAAAATATCTAGAATAATTTTCAATTCCGTTACAGTATCCCAATTCTCGCATCATTTCAATGTCATACATTGTTCGTTCTTTCAGTCGTTGAGCCTCAATCAGTTTACCCTTATCTAAGAATTGTTGAACTTCAACTTCGCTATCATATTTAATTTTATCCAAAGCATTTTTAAGTTTTTCTGAGCCTACTGCATAATGCGTAGCAGGGAAAATAGAAACATGTTTAAGATAATTTTTTGTTCTTCCGCTAATTGCTTCGAATTCACTAATTTTTTCTATTTCATCATCAAAAAATTCTATCCTGATTGCAATTTCAGAACTGTTTGACGGGAATATATCCAAGATATCACCTTTCGCCCTAAAAGTGCCTCGGTGAAAATCAATTTCATTTCTAGTATATAGAATTTCAATTAATTTTTGAATTATTTCTCTTCTGGAAACATTTTGACCTTCACGCAAAGATATTTGCAAATTCAAGTATTCCTCGGGGTTTCCTAGCCCATAAATACAAGAAACCGAAGCCACTACTATGGTATCTCTTCTTTCTAGAATGGAAGCAGTTGCAGAGTTTCTCAGTTTATCAATTTCATCATTTATAGCCATATCTTTTTCAATATAAGTGTCAGAGCTTACAATATAAGCCTCGGGCTGATAATAGTCATAATAACTTACAAAAAACTCTACTCTATTATTTGGAAAAAACTCTCTAAACTCATTACAAAGTTGAGCAGCTAAAATTTTATTATGTGCAATAACCAAAGTCGGTCTGTTGACTTTTTCAATTAAATTCGCCATTGTAAAAGTTTTGCCACTACCAGTAACGCCTAACAACACCTGCGAACGAAGCCCATTACAAACACCCTCTGCAAGCTTTTGTATAGCTTCTGGCTGGTCGCCAGAAGCCTTAAATTTTGAAACCAATTCAAATTTTTCCATAATATATATATTATAGCACAATATTGATATAAATAAAATATTAAAATTGTGAATTGTGTTAAAATATAAAAGCAAAAATTATATTGCATAAAGGATAAATTCGGTCGGAATTAAATTTCCGCCATAATAACGCAGAAAAAATTTGTATGTGTTGCAAGTTTTATCTATAATGCGTGGCAACTTCCATAAATCATTATGATTATGATAAACGCTAAGTGCCAACTTAGGCTTGTGTTTTTGTATTGTTTTTAAACAACCTTGCAAAGCTTGCTCTTCGGCACCTTCAATATCCATTTTAATATAGGTAACTTTTTCATTTATATCATCATCTAATTTAACTGTTTCAACTTTTAATTTCCCCGCTTCTGCAAGCGTGATAATTGAAGATACTTCATTTTGCGTTATATACATAAAGCCGTTTTTATTGCTAACCCCTTTATCTCGTATAATTACATTTTTCAAATTGAATAACTCAATATTTTTCCGAATTAAATCAATGTTCTTCGGAACAATTTCATAACAATAAAATTTCTTATAACAGTCAGCTCCGAACGCCTTTACATATTCAATAAGAGTATCGCCAATATAAGCACCTACATCCACAAAAACTTCGTCTTTATCAATTTTTATCAAATCCAAATCAAAATATTGAAGGAAATATTTATCACTGAGTTCGGAAATTTTGCTGTCATCATTAGTCATCCAATAACTTAAAACATTGAGTAATATTCTTTTTGAGCGATAATCTCCCAGCCGATTATAAAGCCATTTAAAGTCTTCCCTGTGCTCCACCAATGCCAAGTTCATAAATTCCTTTTTCAAAATTGATTTCGCCCCACAAATGCTTGTATTCATTATAATAATTGACTATTAGGTTAAATTTAGCAAGATTATTATTTTTCAAATAATTAAAATTAATTTTAATCACATCTTGCATCTGAGAAAAATCCCGCTCTTTTATAAAATCCAAAACCCACTTGAATTCCTTATCCGTTTGAGTTGGCTCATAAAAACTTTCCGCTTCTAAGTCTTGGTTTATTTTTTTATGTTCACTTGTTAATTTTTTCATCAACTTTAACTCCTTATATTTACCTGAAACGACCTTTCATTTTAGCGTTTTCTATTTATTTTTTTATCTCATTATTTTGTTTTTTTGATTATCTGATTAATTTTCGGTTGTATTGTGATAAGCCTGTCTGCTTCGTATAAATTTATTCGCTCATATACAACTTTTAACGCAACCAACTCTTTGTATATTATTATGTTTCATTTCAACAAATGTTTAATAATATTAATTAGATTCACACTTAAATTAAATACAAAAAAAACATTATCTTTGAAATGCATTAATATATAAATGAATAAAATTATTGCTTAATACTTTTAAAGAGCATCAATAATGAAAATTTGTTACTATTTTTTGTTTTTAAAAATAAATAAAATCTCGTTACGCATTTTAGATAAGAAATCTTGAAAACTTTGTTATTTTGTAGTATCATTTATGTAAATATAAATTATATTTGCATATAAATATTAAAAGGAAAAATATGGAACAAATTAAAACTTATAAAAACGGAATGCGGCTTGTGGTTGACACAAATGAAAATGTGGGCATAATTGCATTCTCAATTAGAATTAATAATGTTGGAAGTGCGTATGAAAAACAGCCAGAGGAGGCTGGTATCAGCCATTTTATTGAACATATGCTTTTTGGCAATACTAAAAAACTTCGTCTAGGCAAATGGCGGATTTAATGTCTTATTACGGTGTTAGAAGAGATGCAAATTCTGGAATGTTTGCAACTAGGTTCTTTTTCAAGGTTATTAAAGAGTATTTTGAGAAGGTTTTAAGGTTAACATCTGAAATGATTTTTGAGCCAGCATTCAGTGTAACCGATGTTGAAAAAGAGAAAAAAATTATTTATGAAGAAATTAACAGGTCAAATGACCGTTCATTCAATAAATTAATGATTGAGATAGATAAGGTTATGTATCCAAATTCTTACATAAACAACAAAACTCTTGGAGAAAAAGAAACAATTGAAAAGTTTGATGCCGAAATGATAAGAGCTTTTAAAGAAAAATTTTACAAACCAGAAAATATGGTTATTTCAGTTTCAGGAGATATTACTTTTAAAAAAGCGGAAAAATTAATTGATAAATATTTTGCTAGTTTATTTGTTTGCGAAAACGAATCTAAAATTATCAAGGAAAATATTGAACCGAATATTAAAGAGAAATATGTAATTGTTGACAAGGCTATGGAACGGTCAATTGTTGCAATTCGAATCAAAACACCAAAATTAGCTGATGATAATTTCCCTGCCACAAAATTTTATAATTTTATTTTAGGCCGTGGTCAGAATTCCCGCTTATTCAACAGGCTTCGAGAGAAAAAAGGTTATGTTTATAGTACCGGCAGTTCTTTGCTTGCAAATCACAGGTTTGGGTTTTTAACAATTGATGCACAGGTGCACTCGTCAAAAATAAAAGATGTTTTAAAGGAAATTAAAAATGTGCTTTCAGATTTAGCACGTAAGAAAATTTCAGAAAAGGAATTGTACCGAATCAAAAACCAATTTAAATCAAATTTATTGTTTTTAAAAGAAGCGTCAACTTTTCAAAAGTGTTTGGATAATGTCAATGAATTATCAATGGAAGGATTTATTAGAAACGAAGAATATTGGCTAAATGAGATTAACAGTGTAACCGCTGAGCAAATTGAAGAAATTGCAAAGCAAATTTATAATGAAAAAGACTTTGTTGTCGGCGCAATCGGCAAAGACATTAACATCAAAGATTTAAAAGCTTTTAAATAATATTTTGTTAAATTAAAATGAATTTTTATGAAAGAGACAAATAAAAAATTGGTTTCATCATTAAACTAATAAAACCAATAGTTGTTACACTGATTTCTAACATTTCGGGTTACTTTACTTTGCTTGAATTAATTTAAAATATCTTAGTGTTTAAATTTGTTGTTTCTAATTATTAAATATGTGTTTTTTATTTATTTCTCACTTTATATTAATTTCTTGTTTTAAAAAACAGTTGGCATAGGTTTTGGGATATGCCCAATTTTTTGATTTTTTAATTTTATAAACTTTAAATGCTCTTTTTGTGATAATGTTTATTCATAGCACAAATTTCTTATGATTTACTTTTTAAATACATTTATTTAATTTGAAAATTTATTATATATTTTCATTTAATTAGATGCAAATTTATTTAAAAATATTGACATTTTGAAAGAAAAGTATTATAATTATTTTGCTTTGAAAAGAGTAAGTGGTTAGTAATTATGTTAGGTCAAATTGATTTGCTTTTATTAAAAATTTTTGTGATAAATAAATTGGCAAACAGACAAAGTAATTATCAACATAAAAATTAAACATATAAATAAATTTTTTTGCTCGTTGTGGAAAATTGACTATTTTTATAACAAATTAATGACAACAAAGAATAACTTAATAAATATGCGGATGTGGCGAAATTGGCAGACGCGCCAGACTTAGGATCTGGTTCCGAGAGGAGTGGGGGTTCAACTCCCTTCATCCGCACCAAGAAATGTTTATTTTTTAAAATAATATGGTTTTTTATATGAAGAAAATCTTTATGAACCTTGAAGATGCAATTTTTCTATACAAGAAACGATTATTTAATCATGAACAACTTACTTAGCAGAAATATGAATCATCTTTGGGAAGTTGTTGAAATTCAGTAATTTAGACCCCCGAATTAATCCATAGAATAAAAAATAAAGTTAAAAAAACTTTATAATGATTATTATATATATATAATTAAAAGACTTAAAAATCAAATCGTACCCAAGATATACCCAAGATTTTATACCCAAAATACTACTTTTGGAAGAAAAAAAATAAGGCCGATTTTTCAAAAAGCCTTATTTTATGCGGGTTTGCTGGTGGCTCACCCGGGATTCGAACCCGGGACCCCTTGATTAAAAG
>JAQVYC010000029.1 GCA_028708805.1 Clostridia bacterium
GTGTTTCCTTGCAAGATAAGTGAAATTTTTTTACGCCTTTCATTTTTCACCCATAATTGTAACCTTTTATATAATTCAACTATATTTGAATTGTCGAAAACAGCTAAATTTGAATCTTTAAATGTTTTTAATGCTTTCGTTTCAATTTTTTCTAGATTAATAAAACTGTTTATTTGATTAACGCAATCACATAATTCACCGAAAACATAGCCTGAATCTTCACACTTTTTACAAGTGTAATTCGCAATTAAGTCTGCTTTTGTAAGAGCTATTGACTTCAAGATTTTATTTTGTTTATTAATTATATTATTAAGACTACTGTTATCAAATGTCTTGCCCAAAGCTGAATTTTTTGCTCTTTCTATAATTAAAGACTTTTCACTTTGATATAGATTTTTAAATTCTGGCAAAGAAAAAGCCTTATTCAGATTGTCATTTGCTTTTTGTTCAGCTGAATATTTTCTATTATCTAAAACTTCTTTTACTTTTTTATCCATATCATTTTCTTTTATTTAAATTAAATCTCAATTTCATCTAAGCTATCAAAAAGAGCTGAAAGGTCTTCCTTTTCAATTTTTGCCTTGCTTTGTTTTGGCGGTTGCTTTTCATAATATCCTTCAAATTTAAAGTCATTTGCTTGCTCAACCGTTACAATATTTTTAGAATGCCATGTAGACAAAATTTTGTTCATATACTGCATTGGCTGTGCCTTACCCGTTGCTTTTTCAATAGCAAGTTTGAGAAGTGGTTTAGGTATAAACCAAGAATAT
Source organism: Clostridia bacterium (assembly GCA_028708805.1). Classification (GTDB taxonomy): domain Bacteria; phylum Bacillota; class Clostridia; order Christensenellales; family UBA1242; genus UBA5489. Next base: position 771 of record JAQVYC010000029.1, read on the forward strand.
TTCCAAGTTTTTAAAAATTCACGGTCCTGAGATATTATGTTTCGGAAAAGCCCTAGGCTTTCTAAAATTTCTTTAATTTGCTTATCTTCTTGAATTAAATCAGTTATGTATTGATTTATTGCTTCTTCATTGACAATGCCTAACTTATATAGTTTTAATATTAACTTATCTAAACTATCCATAGTTCTGAAGGAATTTTTAAAGCAATAGTTCGCAAGGGTTAAAAGAGATTCTTTTACATGCCCTAAATCTAGCCACTTTGAAACATAAGTTTCAACAACATTTTCCAAGTCTTCGTAATATATGCCTATTGTTTTGGTTATTTGCTTTGCTAATGCAAACATCTCTACTTTTTGTTTTTCGTATTCCTCTATTTCTGAAATTGATATCTTTTTTAGCTCATAGTATTTGCCTAGCTTGTTGTCTATTTTATCAATGCTAGTTCTACCAAATTTTTTGGCAAGTTGTTTCGCAACATATTTTATGCAATCAATTTTAAAATCCCATCTTTCTGTCCATTTTATAAATTTCTCTTGTTCGTCTATTGTTGCTAGGCGTCTGATATTACAAACCTTTAAAATATCACTGATGCCGCTTGTTTTTTGATTTAGTAATTTAATTCTCTCTTCCACAGCTTCGGTTGTAGTAATTCCTTCTGTTGCCCAATTTCTTGCCACAGTTAAAATATAACCATATCCCACATTTTTGCCTTTTAATTCCGTGCAATATTGCATTATCATTATAAGTGCTTCTTGTTGAATGTGATAAGCTTCTAAAAGTGTGTAATATTCGGCATATTCATTAGAAGAAATCATTCTTCCTTCAATTATTTGTTGGGCTTGAAGATTAAAATCTGAATATTTATCCAATTTGAATTTTTTGATGTTTGTGATTACATTCTTTAACGGCATAAATCTTATTTGCAATGGCATTGTGAATAAAATCTGAACAAGCCCTTGCTCTTGCCAGTATAAAAACGCATCTTCAATATCTTGTTTAGTTAAATGTAGAAAATCTGCGAACTTTTCAATTGTGTTATCGAATGAGTCTGGGTTTGAACATTTATAAAGCCCGTATAAATATACTTTTACACAGTTTTCAGGTGCAGACGGCAAAAATTCATTGATAAAAAAATTATCAACCGCTGTTTGATTGCTTATAACATATTCAGAAGAAAATTTACAAAATGCCATTTGAATTTATATTATCACAAAAAGAGAAAATTGTAAATTAATAATTAAATTAATTAAGTTTAACCTTATGAAGTTAGGATATGCTGATATTCTCATTTAAGCATATTTCACATTTGTTAAAATTCAATTACTTTACCATTAAGCCAACTATTGAAGAATTCTTCTAAATCTTTCATAATAGTTTTTTCAAAAACACCTATGAAATTTTCAGGGGTTGCGATTTTAAAGGCGTAATTTGAATAATAATTTTTTAAGCATTTAATGAATTTTTTACTTCCTATTAAATCATTGACTGAACTCATAAGCAAAAAGCCTCTAACATAAACCAGATTATAATATTCAGGCTCAGTACTGAAATTATTTAAGCTTCGGTTAATTGATGTGTTAATATCTCCCAATACATCTTCGTAGATTGCTTTAAACACTTGATAACTGCTATTGGCTTTATCAATTAAGTCATCCATTGCCACATTGAATTCAGGATGTTTTTCATAAAACAAAGCACAAGAAAATTCTGTAAGTCCCTCATCTAACCACGCATGTTCGGTTTGATTGTTCCCTACAACTCCATACCACCATTGATGAGCCAACTCATGCAAAATTACATGAGTATATGTTTGATAATCGTCAATGTCATCAGAAATTAACACAATGTTTGGGTACTCCATTCCCCCGTGAACAAAATTCGACTGTACAACCTTAACCTCTTCATAAGGATACTTGCCGAACATTTCTGAATATGCTTCAATTGCTTTTTTACATGTTGTTAAGCTTTCCCCAGCCAACTCATCATCGTAATAATAGTAATAAATTTTTACCTTGTCTGTAACGGTTGTTAAAACCTTAAATTTCTCAGAAAGAACAATTGCAAAATCTCGAACAGCCTTTGCTTTAAGCACACTTATTTTTTTATTTCCCGCCTCTGAGCTTACTGTTTCCTTACCTGTGCTTGCTAATATTAAGCTTTTCGGATAAGTTATTTCAACATAATAATTTGCAACCTCGCTGTAAAAAGGGTCCCCGTAAGAACTATATTCTATCTCTACCCATTTGCCATTTTCATAAACGCAGGCTATCGGAAAAAAATTGCCAAGATTTATTGTGCTTTCTCCATATCCAAACCTATGATTTATGTTAGGAATTATAACAGTAAAATCAATGTTAAACTGAATATAAGATTCTGGCTCAACAGCTTTTTGCAAGTATACAATTAAAATATTTTCATCATCACCCGAAATTTCAAAATTCAAATTTAAACCAGAGTCATCATAAACTTCAAAAACATCAATACTTCCATAACAAGTTCCATTATAATAGCATTTGTCAAAACTAGATAAACTTATAACTTCTTGTTGAGATTCATTCCTGAAAGCACTAGGATATAAATTAAAATAGATTGAAGACAAAGCTGATTCCGAATTGTTATAGTAACATATTTGCATATTTGCATCCAAAGAATAGTCTTCATTTAAAATGATTTCCATTTTATAATCAGTTAAATTTTTAGAAGCTCTATCTAAACTAAGTGAGCAACCATAAATAGATATTAAAAATATGCCTAGCATTAAACAAACAATTATTTTTCTCATATTAAATTTTATGAACCAATTTTTCGTCTTATGCCGATGTTATGGTTTTTTATGAAAAATGAAATTATATTGTATATGCTTGACAAATTTATTAAACGCAATTATTATGATACGAGGAGATATATATGAATTGTGGTGAAGAAGATAGAAATTAATTTTAAATAATTAATCTGTTAAATATCTTTAAGTATATTTTACATTTTTAATTGTTATTTTATAGAAACTCTTTAAGAGATTCTATGAACTTTTCTTGATTAGCAATAATACTATTAGCTAGTGTTAATACTTCTTCATCTGCATCGGCAGAATTAACTTCTTTTGTTAAAGTTGTTATGCCCATTGTTGTTCCATTAACCAACATTTCTGCAATATGAGAAGTATCTTTATTAAATAAGGTTTTTAAATTTATACTAGAAAAGCTAGAAGCTTTCAACATTGCACCAATTTCTTTTGGTTTATGACCTAGTCTTTTAGACAAGTCTTCTAGCATAATGGTGTTTTCTAAGTAAAATTTATCTTGTTTTTTAAGCAAATCTTTTAAACCTTGGTCTTCGATTTTATCAACTATGCAATCAATAGCATAGCTACCCATTCTAACATTTTTATATGCATCATCTAAGATTTTTGAATTAGTACTTGTATTTTTATTATTCATAATAACCACCTTTTATGTGTTAGGCTAGTTTGTTTTAAATTGATTTTTTTATTCCTCTTTATTTGCAATTAAGAAATTGAAAGATGAAATTATAAGTGAGAATTTATCTGACCGAGCTTATAAATTAAATGTTGTTAAATGAAACATTCTGCAAAGGTGCTAATTTAAATAGAAACAGCAGAAGCTCAGCAAACAAATCCAGCCGTAATTAATTTGGTTGGATAAGAGATATTCATGTAATCTCTCTTTTATTTTTATGAAATTGTATTTCATATTTTAATAAATCTAAGAAGCTTTGTAGCTAAATAAAAAAATCAGCAGTCATAAAAACTACTGAAATTGCCTATTTTACAGGCTTCTATTGGTGCTCCATGAGGAACTCGAATCCCCAACCTTACGGT
>JAQVYC010000030.1 GCA_028708805.1 Clostridia bacterium
AAACATTTAAAGATTCAAATTTAGCTGTTTTCGACAATTCAAATATAGTTGAATTATATAAAAGGTTACAATTATGGGTGAAAAATGAAAGGCGTAAAAAAATTTCACTTATCTTGCAAGGAAACACGGGCACGGGTAAAACATTCTTACTTCAATGTTTGGCATCTGAATTAATTAATCAAAATAAGCATGTTGTCTATACAACAGCATTTGAAATAAATAATGATTTATTAAAGTATCATACAACTTTTAATGAAGAAAAAATGAAATACATAGACAAATATTTGCAGTGTGATGCTCTTGTAATTGATGATTTGGGAACGGAGCCAATATATAAAAATGTAACTATTGAATATTTATATTTAATTCTAAATCAACGAATGATGGAACGAAAAATGACACTAATAAGCACCAACTTAGGTTTAGAAGATATAAGAGATAGGTATGGCGAACGAATTTTTTCACGGATAGTTAATAAAGAACAAAATATTATGTTTGAATTAAAGAATGAAGATTTGCGATTAAAAAGAAATTAATGTAAAACAAAAAAACCTGTTATTGTAACAGGTTTTTTAAATTGTATGCTATATGATTTTTAATATAACACTTCAATAAATATAACATAGAAATTAGCTGTATATGAATAATCTCCTACTGTGAATGATTTTTCAATTGTATACATAAATTCATCTGTATATATATCACTACCATAGTTGAACCATGCCCAATCTTCATGTTTGAAAAGTTTTAAATTTTCAGCATCAAAACCTTCAATGTCAGTTGTTGAAAAGCTAAATAAAACTAGTAATAAAACTAAAAAAGATATCCGAAAAAAGCATGTAATAAATATTTTTTCGATAGATATTATTTAACAATATGTAAATTAAGCATTTTAGAATGCTTTTTTATTTTAATAAAAACTAATAATATCTTTCAAATAATAAATAATAAATAAATTAAAAAATAATTGATTAAATATATTTGCTTTGTTATAATACATATAACAATATGAACATACAAGCAAACAATAACAAAAGGTGAAACTTATGAAGAACCAAAGTGATTTAAAACATTGTCCGTTTTGTGGTATTACGGTTAGTTGGAAATTCGAAGATGATATTGTTTTCAGCAATGTGCAATATTTAACATGCCGAAATTGCAATGCTGAAATTAGCATAAATAAAAACAGTGTGAAAAATGATGATTTATTTTTTAGCGAAAATGTTTTTATTGTTGAAAATGTAGGCGGGTTTAATTATGCAAAAATTTCAGTTAGAGATAATTTAACTGTCAACGAATTGAATGAAAAAGCTATTATTTGTCAAAACAAAATAGAAGAAATTAAACAAAACAAAAAAAAGGTATTAAATCTTTTAATAAATGAACAAGGCGAAATCATAAACACTCCTAAAACTGCACGACTGCAAGATAGAAAAAAAAAATATAGAAGAGCAGTTTTAATTGTTTTGGGGATAATTTTAGTTTTTATTTTATTGTATCTTTTCGTTTAAAAAAAATATATGACACATTTAAATAAATCTTTAAAAAATTTATGAATTATTATTTCAGATTAGAAAGTTTTAAGAAACTGGAACTTAGTTTAATTCTAGAAGATTATATTTTTATGACTGGGATGTGTGTATGGGTTTAAAATTATAATAAATGAACTTTTTTCACGGGTAACTGAATATGGTGTCGTTGTGAGTGAAAATAAAAGAATAAATTTTGCGTTTTAATTAATCAATCAAAAAATATCAAATAAAAAATTGCGAATTCTATTCTGTAAATAAAATGAAGCTTTTTAAAAAAATTGAATTATATTTTAATCAGAGCAGCTTAAAAGCTTTTATAAATAGAAATGAATAAAATCAAAGGAAATAAAATGAAAGATAAAAATTTTGTTAAGGAAATTGCCGATATAAAAACAAACTTTCCGCAGTGGTATACAGATGTAGTTCTGAAAGCTGAAATGGCGGATTATGGTCCTGTTAAAGGCACGATGATAATAAGACCTTATGGTTATGCCGTTTGGGAGTTTATTCAAGCTGAACTAAACGATAGAATTAAAAAAACTGGGCATAAAAATGCTTATTTTCCTCTTTTTATTCCTTATAATTTTATTGCGAAGGAATCTGAGCATATTCAAGGCTTTGCTCCCGAAGTTGCATTAGTAACACATATTGGCGAAGAAAAACTAGGTGAACCCTTAGTTGTAAGACCAACTTCTGAAACTTTGTTCGGAACTATGTATGCAAAGTGGATAAAAAGCTGGCGTGATTTACCACTTCTTTTAAATCAATGGGCGAATGTTGTTCGGTGGGAAAAAACAACACGACCTTTTTTAAGAACAACCGAATTTTTATGGCAAGAAGGTCATACTGCTCATGCGACACAAGAAGAAGCTGAAGCTGAAACTCTTAAAATGATTAATGTATACGAAGAGTTTATGGAAAATATTTTGGCAATACCAGTTATTGTTGGGCAAAAAAGCGAAAAAGAAAAGTTTGCTGGAGCTGAAAAAACATATTCAATGGAAGCTATAATGCAAGACGGAAAAAGCTTGCAAATGGGAACTTCACATTACTTAGGTCAAAAATTTGCAAAGGCATTTGATATTAAGTTTTTAGATAAAGATGGCGAACAAAAATATGTTTTCACTACAAGCTGGGGGGTTACAACTAGATTAATAGGAGCATTAATAATGGTGCATGGCGACCAAAGGGGAATGGTGTTGCCTCCAAAAGTTGCTCCTGTTCAGGTGATAATCATTCCAATTGCAACGCACAAAGGAAATGTAATTGAAAAGGCAACTGAGATTTTTAATATGTTAACAGAGAAAAATATTAGATGTGAATTAGATGTAAGAGAACAAAGTGCGGGTTGGAAATTTAATGAATGGGAAATGAAAGGTGTTCCAATCAGGATTGAAATAGGTCCAAGAGACATTGAAAAAGATAGTGTTCAGGTTCTACGCCGTGATATTTTAGAGAAAGAAGAAGTGGGGATGAATGCTCTTGATAAATATATTGAAAACTTATTAAACACTATACACAAAAATATGTTTGAAACAGCACGGTTAAATTTGAATTCTAAAATCAAAGTCGTATATTCTTTAAATGAGTTAAAAGAGGCTGTTGATGATGGTTTTTTTGCAAAAACAATGTGGTGCGGAGACCGTGAAAGCGAGGATAAGGTTAAAGAATTGACAAGTGCCACAAGTCGAGTTATGCCATGGGACCAAACTCCTTTTAGCGAAAAATGTGCTATTACAGGGGAAAAAGCAAAATATGTTATTTACTTTGCAAAAGCATATTAATTAGATTAAATATTACTAATAAGTGGCGAAAGAAAAAGTCTGCTAAAATAGAATTTTTACAAAAAGAAAATTTTGTGTTTAAATTGAGAAACCAAGCCTTTCGTTACTTTATTAATTTGCTTAATCAAAAAATGACTTAATGTGTTTTCACTATTAATTACTTAAAGTTGAATGAATTTAAATTTCGAAAGAATGATTACTATAAATATAAAAAACGACTTTAAAAAGTCGTTTTTTTAATAGAAAATAATCAAATATTATAAAGTTGAACGGCCACCGTCAATTAAAATACTTTGACCTGTTATATATTTTGATTCATCACTAGCTAAAAACAATGCTAATTGTGCCATTTCTAGCGGCTCTCCGATTCTTCCTATTGGCACTTGACTTTCCAAATATTTAATAATTTCAGGACTTAGTCCTTCAAGAATATTTGTATTAAAAATACCAGGGCAAATTGAATTTACTCGAATGTTATCTTTAACATATTCTGTTGCTGTATTTGTAGTAAGCATTCTAATTGCTCCTTTTGCCGAACAGTAAGCCCCAGAGCCAACCGTTGAACGAAATCCACCTATTGAACCTGTGTTGATAACTGAGCCGCCACCACTTTTCAACATAAGCTTCAAGCTTTCTTTTAGTACAAAAAATGCCCCTCTAACTAAAACACCATATAAATCGTCCCATTCTTCAATAGGATATTCATGCAATCTGTATGCCGTTTTGTTGTTTTTGCCCGCATTATTACATAAAACATCTAGTCGACCATAAGTGTCCTCACAAAGTTTCACCATTGCCTGCACTTCATCAAACTTAGACACATCACAAATGCAGGGTGTTATATCTCCCTCTATTTTTTTGTTAATATCCAGAATTTCAGGATTATAGTCAGATGCTAAAACTTTTGCTCCTTCACTTGAAAAAAGCCTTGTCATTTCTTTCCCAAAACCCGAATTCGCACCAGTTATAATACAAACTTTACCTTCTAATCTTTTCATAAAAAAACCTCCATTAATATTTTAACAAAAAAAATTGTAAAAGAAAAGCGGTTTTATTAAAGTTTAATGAAATCATATGAAACATATTATATAATAATTAGAAACGAATGAAATGCTTTACTTGTTTATTTTGTATATGTTATTATTATTGTAAGATATTATTTTGGGAGGTGATGATTTTGTGCGACACATTATGGCAAAAAAAAGACGGATATTCAATTTTTTTTAAAAATAGCGATAGGTCAGCGAATGAACCTAACCTTTGTGTTTTCTTTCCAGCAGGAAAAC
>JAQVYC010000020.1 GCA_028708805.1 Clostridia bacterium
TTTTGGGAGGTGATGATTTTGTGCGACACATTATGGCAAAAAAAAGACGGATATTCAATTTTTTTTAAAAATAGCGATAGGTCAGCGAATGAACCTAACCTTTGTGTTTTCTTTCCAGCAGGAAAACCCAGAGAAGAAGTTGAATGCACATATGTTAATATTCCAGATTTAAAAAAACATTTTGCTACTTTACTTATTAAACCTTCTTGGACTTGGGGTGCGGAAATGGGCGTCAACGAGTTCGGGGTTTGTATTGGAAATGAAGCGGTTTTTACAAAATCAAAAACTAAAAAAATTCCTTCCTTAATTGGAATGGATTTTGTACGGCTGGCATTAGAGCGTTGCAAGACCGCCAAAACAGCCGTAGATGAAATTATAAGTTTATTACAAAAGTATGGGCAAGGTGGAAATTGCGGATTCGACCATAAATTTTATTATGACAATTCTTATTTGATTTCAGATGAAAATGAGGCTTTTATATTAGAAACTGCTGGAAAAGATTATGCAATTAAACAAGCCGAAAATTATGCGAACATTTCAAATAGATTGTCTTTGGGAATAGATGCAGATATTTCTTCTTTGAATGGCAATTTTAAAAAACAATTCACCGAGCCTATATTTACATTCTTTTCAGGTTCTAAAAATCGAAGGATGCAAGCAAGTAAATTGTTAAGTGAAATAAAAAATTATAATCTTAGCAACTATTTTAATATTTTAAGGCATCATAGAACTAATCAAAGAAAATGTATTAATAAAGGAAGTGTTAGAAGTGTTTGCATGCACGCAGGGTTTTTAGGCGACCACGCTACAGGTAGCATGCTAACAAGAATAAAAGATAATCTTATAACTGTTTGGACAACGGGTAGTTCAACACCATGCTTGTCTATTTTTAAACCACTTTATTTCAACAATTTGGGCGATTTTGTTGTTCCTCCATGTTTTTTAAAAGAAGAAGATAGCTTTAATTATTGGCTGAAAAGAGAGAAGTTTAACAGGGCAATTTATGCGGGTTTAATTGACCTTGATGATTGGGTTGAGAAGGCTCGAAATCTTGAAAACACTTTTATTGAAGAAGACAAAAAGCTGATGAATCAAAATGCTTCGCTTTCCAGCCTAGTAGAATTTTCTGCTAAATGTAGCGAGGAAGAAGAAAAATTGATTAATAAATATACCGCTGAAATTCAAAAAATAGAAACATTAACAAAGCCTAGGCTTTGGGCTAAAAGAACAAAAAAATTAGGAAAGAATGTTTTTGAAAGGCTGTTAAGTAAAAGAATATCGTAGTTAAAACTTTATTAGCAAAATCAAAAGCATGATTAAGAGGCAATTATGCAAAAAGATAAAATTAAAATAATTATTTCGCCAGACTCATTTAAAGGGACAATGTCATCTTTTGTTGTAGGCAACATAATTAAAGATGAGATAGAAAAGGCGCTTTCTAATGTTGAGATCATTAGGCTTTCTATTTCTGATGGTGGAGAAAATACAATTGATACTTTTTATGAAAATTGCAAGGGCGAGTATGTTGAGGACCATTTCACTTCGCCGAATTTTGTTAAACAAAAATTCAAATATGTAAAGTTCAATAAAACGGCAGTTATTGAAGCGGGGCAGTGTGCAGGGTTGAATTTTGCAACGCAAAAAAATCCAATGAAAACCACAAGCTTGGGAATGGGAGAACAAGTCTTGCACGCTATTTCAAGTGGAATTAAAAATATTTATTTGGCACTTGGGGGAAGTGCAACTAACGATGGTGGAGCTGGAATGTTATCCGCTATGGGAGTAAAATTTTTTGATTTTAAAAATAATGAATTCATTCCAGTTGGTGGCACACTTAAAAACATCAAAAAAATTGATGTTTCAAACTTAGAAAAAAACATAAAAAATATTAGTTTTACTGCAATGTATGATGTAACAAACCCACTTTATGGAAAAAATGGAGCATCATATGTTTATGCAAAACAAAAAGGGGCTTCTGCCAAAGAAATAATTTTTTTAGATGAAGGGCTTAAATATTTTGCCGAAGTTGTAAAAAATCAATTAGGAATTGATATGAATGTTTTTGGAAGCGGTTCAGCAGGCGGAATAGGTGGAGCATGCTATGCGTTCTTAAACGCAGAAATGTTAAGCGGAATCGATGTTGTATTAGAGAAAAGCAAATTTAATGAACATTTAAAAAACACAAGTTTAATTATAACAGGCGAAGGAAAATTTGACAGTCAGTCAATTATGGGCAAGGTTGTAGGCGGAATTGCCAAACGAGCAACAAAGGCAAAAATTCCTTTAATAGTTTTTGCAGGAAAAAACGAAATACAAAACCAAGAACAATTAAGAAAAATTGGAATCTCAAAAATATATCAAACTTCAACTGAAAATCAGACCTTTGAAGAAATAAAGAAGAATTGTAAAGAAGATTTAAGGAAGGCTATCCAAACTTTTATTAGTGAAATAAACCTTTATATTTAATTTGATTTTTAGTTAGTGGATTATTCACACTTGCTATTAAACTGAATTTGCTTAATTCGTCCTTTTTCAATCTCAATAATTTTGTCTGAAAATCCGACACAAAATTCTTGTCCAGAAAAAATTAATATTGTTCTTGAACCGTGAATTTTATTTAAAACATCTTTAATATTCTCTTTTTCCTCATCGCTTAAAAAGCTCGGTAGTTCATATATAGCCAAAATTTCTGTTCTAGTTAGAAGAGCTCGGGTTAATAAAATTAAATATTGTTTTTCATAAGGAATATAATAAATATCAGTATTAAATTTATCTGGTAAATTATCAATATATTCATAAATGCCGGTTAGTTTACAGGTATCAAATATAACATTTGCATTATTTTCTGTTATGCTCAAATTTCTCATTATAGAGCCTTTTAAAAAAGTTGGCTTAGTTGTTACATAGCTTATGTTATCTTGATAAGCTTTTTTATTATAATCAGAGATGCCTACTCCATCAAAATAAATAGTACCGCTTTCAGGCTCAATTGCTCGTCTAAGCAAATTAAAAACTGTACGCTTACCACTATTTTTTTTGCCTAAAATTAAATGCGTTTGATTCTCTTTAAGTAAGACATCAAAATTAATCAAAGATGGGTTGCCTTCCTCATCTTTGTTATAGTTCACATTAACAAAATTAATACTACCTAAAATATCTCTTAGGTCATTTTCACCATATTTGATTTTACTTTTCTCTACAAAATTCATTACCGTTTTTATTCGTTCGGTTGCAATAGAAGTATCACGAATTCGGTAAATAATTGTGTAAATACTATTAGAATTTTCAATTCCAGTAGTTATATAAGCAACAATAACAAAGTAAGTTTCAACAGTTAATTGACCTTGAGAAACAAAAAGCACCAGCAAAATAGTTGCCACTAAAATTAGAAAACTATAAAAAATAGGAAAATAATTATCCACAAAAGAATCCCAAAAAGTTTTCTTGTGCAAATTATTAATGTATTTATTTAAAATTGCATTATATTCTGTTTTAGCGGTTTCATCAAGACCCATATCAACCACTAAATCTCGTTTATCGACAATTTCGCCGAAAGCTTCAAATTGATAATCCTGAGATTCCCGAATTCCTTTAATGTATACACTTCTTCTTTTATTAAGCCAACTTATAACAAAATAGTTTATAATATCTGCAAAAATAACAATTAACCCTGCAATGTAATTAACTGCCAAAATAACGATTATTGTAACAATTAAAATAACAAACTTTGCCGTAACAGTTGCCAACTTATCAGCGAAATCTGACACTGTAAGAACATCTGTATGAACAATGTTTAAAATTTTTTCTTTTGGCATAGATTTAAAATTTTTCTTCTTTGCGGATAAACTTTTGTTAATAAAATCATTATTAATTTTATTATAAGAATGCCTTATAATTTTTGAATATATCATATAATTAATATGCCAAATAGTATTTCTAAGAAACAGAAAAGAAAATACAATAATCAAATAAATAATAGAAGATGTATATAAGCCATTTATAATAGACACAGTTGCCTTTACCGCAAAAATAGGGGCAATTAACAAACAAATCTGAGTTAAGGTTACAGTAAAAAACGCCCAAAATGTCCAAACCTTACTAGGCTTGGCAAGTTTATACCATTCCTTTAAAATTTTAATATATTCTTTCACAAATTCCTCTTGCTTGTATTGTATTTGGTAAGCAATTTAATTTAATATTGTTGTAATTTTAGCTGACTTTGAAAATTTGGACTACGCATAGATGTTAATATATTTAAAAAAATCAAAATCAACATTTTTAAAATTATATCTCAATTTTCGAATAAATCAAGCAAATTCACATTTATAAGACTTTAAATGTTTAATGAGTTAAAAAGTCTATGCATAAAAAACTTCATAATTATATTAGTTTTATGTTATATTTAACAATGGAGATTTTAAAAAATGCTTAACTTAGCTTCATATAAATCAGCATTAGGCGACATCATATTAGTAAGTGATGGAAACAATATTATAAACTTGTGCATAAAAGGGCAAAAATATTTTAATAAGATGATATCAGCTAATCTTATTTATAACAATAATTGCCCTGTTTTATTAAAAGCTAAAAAGTGGCTTGATGAATATTTTGCTGGCAAAAAGCCTCGAATTAGTGAATTACCACTCTTACCTAAGGGTAGTTCATTTCAGCAAGATGTTTGGCAAATTTTAACTAATATTCCTTATGGTGAAACTATAACTTATGGAGATATTGCAAAACAACTTGAAGTAAAATACAACAAGAAAATGTCCGCTCAGGCTGTTGGCGGTGCTGTTGGACATAATCAAATTCCAATAATAATTCCATGTCATCGGGTTGTTGGAAGAAATGGATGCTTGACCGGTTATGCTGGTGGTATAGACAAGAAGATTGAACTTTTACAACACGAAAATATCGACATTACAAAATTTTCTGTTCCTAATAAAAAGTAATTACTTAAAATTCTTATAGCACTTTCTTGGTTTAAACATTATTAACATAATAAAAATAATTAAACAACTACTAATAAATATCATTATCCACATATTAAAACCTGAACTTTGGTTGTTAAAATATTCGTCAATAGTTAATTCTTTATCACCGTTTATTGTTAAATTACCATCTATATCAATGGTTGTATTAAATAAGGTCGTGTTTATAATTTCAGCAAGTTCAGTAGTAGAGTCAAAAACCATATCCTTTTCCATTGTATAAGTTCCCATTTCAAACAATAAGCATTTGCTTGTTAAATCTTGATTATAATTGTTTTTTGCCATATAAATATCCTTAAAAAGCCAAGGATAAAGTTCTTCTCCAACTTGAATCAAATATTTTGCGAATTCAAGATTTTTTTCCTTATTTGCATTTGACAATCCAACAACTATTCTAATTTGGCATCTTTCTGTTTCGTTAATATTTGTAATATAATGTTCTCTTGGAATTCCATCTCTATGAATATCAAATAACGCACTTACATTTTCATTTAGAAGCTTTATGGCGGTTGGTCGGCTTCTTGCATATGCTGTTGAGTTATGTGGGATATGTAAGGTCTCATCTAAAATTATATCTATGTTTTTATTTTCTAATTTATATGCAAGTTCTTTTGCGATATCGTGAATTCCGCCCTTACCATAAATACTATCTGTGCCATCTCCTATTATGTAACTTTCATCATTATGGGTCATATATAAACCTATTTTTTTATTTTCTATTAATTCTGAAATATAATTAAATTGTTTTTTTGTTATTTTATTCTTTCTCAAAGTTTCAATAAACTTTGCCTTTGCTAGATAAAACTCATTATCAACATAATAAACTTCAAAAACATTAAAGTCTTTATCAATTATTCTATCTCCGACTTCACAATCTGTTCTTTCAGCAAGAAAATTATTTTCTTTGTCAAAAATCAAATATGTATAAACAACGATTTCGCCATTTTCATTTTTAACTAAACTACTTTCTATATTTTGAGCAAATATTGGTTTTGTTAAGTAAGATGATTTTTGATTAATAAGAATATTATAAATTGTTAATAGATTAATCAGAGCAAAGCAAACAAAAGCGAATAATATTAAAATCTTTCTCATAAGTTTATTTTTAGTTATTGTTAAAATTTTATGTATAATGCATAAACAAAAATAATAATTAAACGATACAAACTTTTTATTTAGCTGCTCGTATTTGTAAACTTTTTTAAAAGCAAAGCGACAAAAATATAAATATTGTTTATTAAATAGGTTGACAAGATTATTTTATAATGATACAATTAATTTGCATTTTTAATGTTTCTTAAATTACAAATTACAAACCGTTTAAAGCATTAATATGTTTTTAAAACACTTATAAAATTTTACATTACAACAAATCAGGAGATTATTATGTTAGAGGAAATTAAAAAGTTAATATCAAAAGAGCTAAATATAGATCAAGAAAAAATAACACCAGAGTCAAGGCTTAATGAAGATCTTGCTGTTGATAGTCTAGATGCTATCGAATTAATTATGACTTTGGAAGAAGAATTTGATGTTTCTATTCCAGATGAAGAAGCTCAAAAATTTAAAACAGTAGGCGACATTATAACATTTATTGGGAAAACAAAATAATAAATAAAAGAACAGGTTAAAACTCTGTTTTTATTACGAGTATTTACTTTGAATATCAAACTAATTTGTCAAAAAGGATTTTTTATGGACTATAAACAAATTCTCGAAATCATAAAAAACTTTAACAAATCACAAGCAACAACTTTAGAAATTGAAAAGGACAACTTTAAGCTTAAATTAAATAAAAATGAAAATCCTTATATAAAACCAGTTGAAAAATTTCTAACCTATGCAGACGAAAACATAAATACAATTATTGAAGAAACAAACGAAGGGATTGAAATTAAATCACCACTGGTTGGTACATTTTATGCTTCCAGTGTTCCTAGCGATGAGCCTTTCGTTAAGGTTAATCAAAAAGTTGAAAAAGGTCAAACCTTGTGTATTATTGAAGCTATGAAAATCATGAATGAAATAGTTGCTCCTATTAGTGGAACAATTGTTGCTATTAAGCATAGCAATGGTTCTTTTATTGGCTATGATCAAGTTTTAATGATTATTATAAAGAATAAAGAGTGAAAATATGCAAAATAAAGTTTTAATTGCTAATCGTGGTGAAATTGCAGTTAGGATAATTCGTGCTTGCAAGGAATTAGGTATTCCTTGTGTTGCAATATATTCAAAAGCCGACCAAGATAGTTTGCATGTCAAGTTTGCAGATGAATCTATTTGCGTGGGCGAAGCAAGAAACTGTGATAGTTATCTAAATATGAATAGTATAATAAGTGCTGCCATTGCAACAGGGTGTAACGCAATTCATCCAGGTTATGGTTTTTTATCTGAAAATATGAATTTTGTTAAAATAGTCGAGAAGTGCAAACTTAAATTTATAGGTCCAAGTAGCAAGACCATTTCTCAACTAGGAAACAAATTAGAGGCAAAAGAAATTGCTAAGCTGGCCAAAATTCCTGTTATTGAAGGTTCGGACTGTATTTTAGAAAATGTTAAGCAAGGCTTGAATGTATGTAGTAAAATTGGTTATCCTGTTTTAATTAAAGCGGTAAATGGTGGTGGCGGTAAAGGTATTTTCCTTGTAAACAACGAATTTGAATTTGCCAAAGCATATGAAACCGCTTCAATGGAGTCTGTTGCCAACTTTGGTGATAAATCTTTATATGTAGAAAAATGTATTGAAAACCCGCATCATATTGAGGTTCAGATTTTGGGCGATAGTGCAGGTAATGTGATTTATCTTGGCGAACGAGATTGCTCTGCTCAAAGACGAAATCAAAAGTTGATTGAAGAATCCCCAAGTCCTTTTATAAATGAAGCTGTGAGAAGATCTCTCGGCAATGCGGCAGTTAGACTTGCAAAACTTGTTAAATATGAAGGTGCAGGCACTGTCGAATTTATGGTTGACAAACAAGGCAACTATTATTTTTTAGAAATGAATCCTAGAATACAAGTTGAACATCCTGTTACTGAATTTGTAACAGGCGTTGATATTGTCAAAGAACAATTGAAGATTGCCTTCGGAGAAAATTTGGGATATAAACAAAGCGATATTAAAATCAAAGGGCATGCAATTGAATGTCGCATTAATGCCGAAGACCCACTAAATAATTTTTGCCCAAGTCCTGGAATTATAAAAAATCTTGTATTGCCTGGTGGAAACGGAGTGAGAATTGATTCTCACATATACAGCAGTTATATTATTCCACCTTATTATGACTCATTACTTGCAAAACTTATTGTTCACGGAAATACTCGAAAAGAAGCAATTAAAAAAATGCGTTGTGCTTTGGAAGAATTTGTAATAGACGGAGTTAAAGATAATATAGAATTTTTATATATAATAATGCATAATTCAGACTTTGTAAAAGGAAATTATGATACTAATCTGATTAAAAAAATTTTGGATTATAATGAGAGTCAAAAGATTATAAAATTAATAAATGAAAATAAAGGATAATAATTATGCAAGACTTTTTAGAAGCCAGAAAATCAAAAATATTATTTTTTAAAAAAGATATTCGCAAAAAAAAGACAAAACACGGAAAAGTTAATATTCCAGAAGGATTGTTTAGTAAATGTAGAAAATGCGGAGAATTCATATTTAATGAAGAACTTGAAAAAAATAATAAGGTTTGCCCTAATTGTAATTTTCATTTTAATATAAACGCAAGAGAAAGAATTGATTTGATATGTGATAATAACAGTTTTGTAGAATTTTTTACAGATTTAAAATCAGTTAATCCACTGGACTTTCCAGGCTATGAAGAAAAATTAAAAGTTAATGAAACCGAAACTGGCGAAACAGATGCTTTTGTGTGTGGAGAAGCTCGAATATCTCATCATAAAGTTGCTCTTGGTGTACTTGACAGTTATTTTTTTATGGGTAGTATGGGGTGTGTCGCAGGTGAAAAGATTACAAGGCTAATTGAATATGCAACGCAAAACAGTCTGCCCTTAATTATTTTTTCTGCAAGTGGTGGTGCCAGAATGCAAGAAGGCATTTTTTCTTTAATGCAAATGGTAAAAACAAGTTCAGCATTAAAATGTCATCACAATACTAGATTACTATATATTAGTATCTTGACAAACCCAACAACAGGTGGAGTTGCAGCAAGTTTTGCTTCGCTTGGCGATATAAACATTGCCGAACAAGGTGCATTAATAGGATTTGCGGGTCCAAGGGTAATAAAGCAAACCATAAACCAAAGCTTGCCCGAAGGCTTTCAGTCTGCTGAATTTCAGCTTAGAAAAGGATTTGTGGATTTAATTCTAGATAGAAATGAGCTCAGGCCGACAATATCAAAATTACTTTCATTGCATAAAAAAGGAGAATAAGTATGAGCGAAGTATCTCAGGAAGAGTTAGTTTGGAACAAAGTTCTGCTTGCACGCCACCCTAAAAGACCAACTGCTAAAGTGCTTATAAGCTTTCTTTTTGATAATTTCATTGAATTGCACGGCGACAGATTTTTTGGTGATGATAAAAGTGTTATTGCGGGACTAGGCTTTTTAGACAAAATGCCTGTAACGGTTATTGCACAAGAAAAAGGCGAAACAACAGAAGACAAGATAAATCGGAATTTTGGAATGTGTCATCCAGAAGGATATAGAAAATCTTTACGGCTTATGAAACAAGCAGAAAAGTTTAACCGCCCTATAATTTTAATAATAGATACTCCTGGTGCTTATCCTGGCATAGGTGCAGAAGAAAGGGGACAGGCAACAGCAATAGCAACGAACTTAACAGAAATGATAGATTTAAAAGTTCCACTTATATCTATAATTCTTGGAGAAGGTGGAAGTGGCGGTGCTTTGGCATTTGGCGTTGCAGATGAAGTTTGGATGTTTGAAAATGCAATATATTCAATTTTATCACCAGAAGGTTTTGCATCTATTCTATATAAAGATTCTTTTCTTGCAAAAAAAGCAGCTTCAGTAATGAAACTTACAAGTGATGATTTATTCGCTTATAAAATAATTGACTATATTATTCCAGAAGTGAAAAAGGGCTTGCACACTAACTCATATTATTCTTTTGATATTCTTAAAAATCAATTAATCCAAAAAACCAAAGAGCTTAAAGAAGTTGAAGTTTCAACCTTGTTAAACAATCGTTATAATAAATATCGTAAAATAGGGGTAAACAATGGAAATTAACACTACAAGCCAAAACATTAGAAATTTATTTTTTGAATTTCAGTCAAATCTGTTATTTTATGAACGCAAATTTTTAAAGAATTTTCAAATCAATGATATAACTCCGAACGAAGCAAAAATTTTGCATTTAATTGGAACATTGGAAAACAAATCAATGCACGAATTAGCCGACAAATTAAAAATCACATATGGAACTTTTTCAACTAATATTAATAGCCTTGTCAAAAAAGGATATATAGTACGCACAAAGCATAAAATTGACGGTAGGGTAATAGTCTTAAAATTAACAAAAAAATGCCCCGACATAATAAAAAAGCATGAAGTTTTTCATTATGAACTTATTAATAAACTTATTGAAAGTTTAAGTAAGGGGAAAGTGGTTATTTTAAATGAAGTTTTAAAGCAACTTAACCAAATTATTAAATCAAATTATTATAAAGGAAATTATTAATGAATAAAATCAATGTAAAAATCGTTTCAACAGGACATTATGTTCCTGAAAAATGTTTAACTAACGAAGATCTAGAAAAAATGGTAGATACTGATGATAAATGGATTTACTCCCGTACAGGAATTAAAAACAGACATATAATTGAATCCCCAAAAATTGAAGACACATCTGATTTAGCTTGTAAAGCGGCATTGGACGCAATTAATAAAGCAAATTATGATGTAAATAAAATAGACTTAATTATAACAGCAACTTTCACTCCGGATTACAGGTCGCCTTCTGTTGCAAATCTAGTGCAAGCAAAACTAGGATTAAGCCATAAAGAAATACCTTGCTTTGATATCAATGCAGCATGTACAGGCTTCATATATGCTTTGAATGTTGCATCACAAATGCTTAATAGCGGAAAATATAAAGGCGTGCTTGTTATAGGGGCAGAAGTAATTTCTAAATTTGTTGATTATACAAACAGAGATACATGTGTTTTGTTTGGTGATGGAGCAGGAGCTGTTATTCTTGAACAAACGCTAGAAGATAAGCCTGCATACTTTTATACAGTTAGTCAAGGCGAACTTGATAAGTTAATTTATGTAGATGAATTTGTTCATATGAAAGGAAAAGAAGTTTATTTGTTTGCAACAAGCACTATTGAAAAAGCTATTAAGCATATTTTGAATGATACAAATATGAATTTTAATGATATAAAAACAATTATTCCACATCAGGCAAATCTTCGCATAATTCAAAGTGTTGCAAAGAAATTAGAGCTTGATATGAGCAAGTTTTTCATCAATATTGAAAAATATGGAAATACTTCTGCGGCAAGTGTTGCAATAGCACTAGATGAGTTTATGTCAACACCAAATGCAAAGCCAAATGATAAGGTATTGCTTGTTGGCTTTGGCGGCGGCTTCACTTATGGAGCTACAATTTTAACAATTTAATGAAATAAAGAAAATGTTAAAATTAAAAGGAGAAAAATTGAAAAATATTACAGAACTTTTAAGTATAAAATATCCTCTTATTCAAGGCGGAATGGCAAATGTATCAAGACATGAATTAGTTGCTGCGGTATCAAACGCCGGCGGACTTGGTTTGATTGGTGCTGGTGGAAACGACTCAGAGTGGGTTAGAAACGAAATCCGTCAGTGCAAAAAACTTACAGATAAACCGTTCGGTGTAAATATTATGTTAATGTCGCCACATGCTTGTGATATTGCAAAAGTGGTAACAGAAGAAAAAGTAAAGGTTGTTACAACAGGTGCAGGTAATCCAGGACAATTTATAAAAGAGTGGAAAGAAGCAGGTATAGTTGTTATTCCAGTTGTTTCAAGTGTTGCTCTTGCAAAAAGAATGGAAAGGTCAGGGGTGGATGCAGTTATTGCAGAGGGAATGGAAGCAGGCGGTCATATAGGAGAAACAACAACAATGGCACTTATTCCTCAGATTGTCGATGCGGTTAATATTCCAGTTATTGCTGCGGGTGGTATTGCGGACAAACGCCAAGTTCTTGCCACTTTCGCATTAGGCGCAAAAGGTGTTCAAGTTGGAACAGTTTTTTTAGCAAGCGAAGAATGTCCCATTCATATAAACTACAAAAATATGATTATTGAAGCAAAAGATATTTCCACAATGATTACAGGCAGAGAAAAAAATGCTCCGGTTAGAGTGTTGAAAAATAAAATGGCACGAGAATATGTAAACTTATCAAAGTCAGTCGAAAATCGTGAGGAACTAGAAAAAATGACACTTGGTTCACATCGTATTGCAGTTTTTGAGGGAGATTTAGAGCGAGGCTCTTTTATGGCTGGACAGGTTGCCGGTATGGTAAAAGAAATAAAGCCAGTAAAACAAATCATTGAAGAACTTTTTATGGGTATCAATGAATATAAAAATAATTTAGAAATTTTATAAAAGGAAAAATTATGAAAAAAACAGCTATTCTTTTTGCAGGACAAGGCTCTCAATACATAAAAATGGGACAAGATTTCTATGACGAATTTGATTATATCAAAGATATTTATAAAACAGCTAATTCAATTTTAGGTTATAGTATTGAAGACTTATGTTTTAAGGAAAATGATTTAATTAATCAAACCATATATACACAACCTTGCGTTCTTGTTACATCTATTGCAATCTATACGGCACTTGTAAAAGAGCTTAATATTAATCCAAATGTTATGTGTGGGTTTAGTCTAGGAGAATATAGCGCTTTGTACGCTTCTAAAACATTTGACTTTGAAACAATCATAAAACTAATTAAGCATCGTGCAGAATTTATGCAAGATGCCACTCAGCAAACAAAAGGCAAAATGGCGGCCATTATAGGAATGCAACAAGAAAAGCTCGCATCACTTTGTTCCTCAATAAGTGATGATAATGAATTTGTGAAGATAGCAAATTACAATTGCCCTGGTCAGTATGTTGTAGGTGGAACCTCAAAGGCAGTAGAAAATCTTTGTGAAATAGCATTGCAAAACGGTGCTAGACGTGCAATTGCATTAAATGTTAGTGGTGCTTTTCATACTTCATTAATGAGTTGCGCAGCAGATAAAATGTATGCTATAATAAAAGATACAAAATATTCACAACCAGAAGTTCCAGTTGTTATGAACTGCAATGCTCAATATCTTAAATTCGAGAATGTCCCAGAGCTTATGAAAAAACAAATTGAATCAAGTGTTTATTTTGAAGATAGTATTCGCCTTATGCTAAATGATGGAATTGAAACTTTCATTGAAATAGGTCCGGGAAGCGTGTTAACGGGTTTAGTAAAAAAAATTGACTCATCTAAAAAATTAATTTCGATAAATACACTTGATGATTTAAAATCTTTAATATAAAAGGAAACAAAATTATGAATTTAAAAGGGAAAGTTGCCATTGTTACAGGTGGCGGAACGGGAATAGGACGCAAAATATGTTTAACCTTAGCAAGTAAGGGTGCAACGGTTATAGTAAATTATAATTCTGGTGCTCAATTTGCACTTGATTTAGTTGATGAAATCAAAAGTCAAAATGGTCAAGCCGACTGTATGCAGGCTGATATACAGTCTTTTGAAGAAAGTGAAAATCTTATTAAATTTGCCATTGAAAAATTTGGTAGGCTTGACATTTTAGTTAACAATGCAGGTATTGTTGCCGACGCACTTATGATTCGTATGAGCGAAGAAAACTTCGACAAGGTTATTAATGTTAACCTTAAAGGCACATGGAACTGTTGCAAGCACGCAGTTAAATATATGATGAAACAACGCAGTGGAAAAATTGTTAATATTGCAAGTGTTGTTGGGATTATCGGAAATGCAGGACAAACAAATTATTCTGCCTCCAAAGCAGGTATAATAGGTGTAACAAAATCTGTTGCTCGTGAAGTTTCAAAGCGTGGCATAAATGTCAATGCGGTAGCACCGGGATTCATTAAGACCAAAATGACTGAGTCATTAGGCGAAGAAATTATAGAAGAATACACAAAAAACATTCCTATACCAAGACTAGGCGAACCGGAAGATGTTGCAAACATGGTTGCCTTTTTGGCAAGTGATTTATCAAATTATATAACGGGTCAAGTAATCAATGTTGATGGCGGACTTGTTATGAATTAATATAAACAAGGAAGAGGAGATTAAAAAATGAAAAGACGAGTAGTGGTTACGGGGTTAGGAGCGGTAACACCAGTCGGTAACAATGTTCAAGAGAGTTGGGAAGGCGTAAAAAGCGGAAAAAACGGTATTGATTTTATTACTCAATTTGATACAACAAATATGAAGGTAAAAATTGCAGGCGAAGTCAAAAATCTTGATTTCGAAAAATTTGTTGATAAAAGAGATGCTAGAAGACTTGACCGTACAACTATATTTGGTCTTATTGCAGCAGGCGAAGCCTTTGAAGATGCTGGATTGGCTAATGTTGAATTTGAGCCTTATCGTTTTGGCACTTTTGTAACAAGTGGAATTGGAGGGCTGGGAACGATTCATTCAGAATCACGGAAAGCCTATGAAAAGGGCGGAGACAGGGTGAGTCCTTTCTTTATACCAAATGCCATTATAAATCTTATTGGCGGTAATATTGCAATAAAATATAAAGTTAAAGGACCAGCCCTTGCAGTTGTAACTGCATGCTCGGCTTCCACAAATGCTATTGGCGAAGCATTTCGTTACATTAAAGACGGATATTGTGACATAGCATTTGCAGGCGGGGCTGAATCAGCCATTAATGAACTAGGTATTGGCGGATTCACTTCTATGCACGCACTTAACACTTCAAATGATATCAACAATGCTTCTATACCTTTTGACAAAAACCGAAGTGGTTTTGTTGTAGCCGAAGGAGCAGGGGTATTGATTTTGGAAGATTATGAACATGCTAAAAAGCGTGGTGCAAAAATTTATGCTGAAATAGTTGGCTATGGCTCAACTTGTGATGCTTATCATATAACGGCACCAGATGAAACTGCGGAAGGACTTACAAAAAGCATGGAACTTTCTATGCAGGAAGCAAATATTACTCCTGATAAAATTGATTATATCAATGTACATGGCACATCAACTATATATAATGATAAACTTGAAATCCTAGCTATAAAAAAAGCTTTTGGGGAAAATGCCTATAAGGTTAATATAAGTTCCACGAAGTCTTCAACCGGACATGCTTTGGGAGCTACGGGTGCCATAGAAGCAGTGTTCTGTATAAAAGCTATAAATGAAGGTATTGTTCCGCCTACAATTAATTATAAAGAATTTGACGAGGAATGTGATTTAAATATCACACCAAACAAGGCCGTAAAACGCAATATAGATTATGCCATGAGTAATAGTGCGGGTTTTGGTGGGCAAAACGCAACTATTATTTTTGAAAAATTTAAGGAATAAAGGAGTAGTTATTATGGTTTTAAATTCTAATCAAATACAAGAGATAATTCCACATCGCTATCCATTTTTGCTTGTAGATCAAATAATTGATATGGAGCCTGGTAAAAGAGCAACAGGTGTTAAATGTGTAAGCACAAACGAAATGTATTTTGTTGGGCACTTTCCGCAAGAACATGTTATGCCGGGAGTTCTTATTATTGAATCGATTGCACAAGTAGGGGCTATACTTATGCTTTCAAAAGAAGAAAATAAAGGACAAATCTTATATTTTGGCGGTATCAAATCCGCTAAATTCAAAAGAAAAGTTGTTCCAGGCGATAAGCTTATTATAGAAGTTGAAATATTAAAAGACAGGGGTTCCGTTGGTTTAGGAAAAGGGCGAGCAATGGTAGATAATGAAATTGCTTGTGAGACGGAGCTTATTTTTGTCAAAGGTAGATAATTGTGAAACTTGACTTTTTTCAAAACTTTATCCAATTTGATGAAATTAACTCGACGAATGATTTTTTAAAAAAGAATCATAAATATTTGCCAAATTTTACAATTATAAAGGCAGGATTTCAGACAAAAGGACGAGGGCAATTTGATAAAATATGGGAGTCTGATAGAAATCAAAATATATTGATTTCTATTCTTTTTAAAAAATATTTACCGTCTTTAATGAATAATATCAATCATAACATTGTTAATGTAATTATTAACACATTAAAAGAATATGGTATAACCGATGCAACTTTCAAATATCCAAATGATATTATTGTTCAAAATAATAAAATTGCAGGCGTTTTGATTGAAACTAAATATGATAACAAAAATCTTGAATATATGATTATAGGTATTGGGATTAACATAAATCAGGAAAATTTTAAGACTTCGGGGGCAATATCCCTTAATAATTTGATAAAAAGAAAAATTGACTTAAATGAATTTATCTGCAAATTCTTCGAATATCTTTCAAGGGTTATAAATTGAAGCCTTATACGAATAGGATATGCTAAGCAAACTATTATGTTTTAATTAACAAAGATGAAATATTTATCATATGTTACTGAATGTAAAAATTAATTAGTTCTTTTGGTGAGTAATTCTATAACAAATAATAATTTTTTATTATAAGTATGTTTTGTCAAAGATTATTGTACAAAAAAACATCTTATTGTAAAATTATTGAAAATAATTCATAATTTTACTTGACATGTAAAAAATATAATGATAAACTGAAATAAGTATTATAATAAATATATAAGGAGTTTTCATGAATAAGTTTTTCAAAGCACTTATGCTAAGTTTGGTGCTAATACCGTGCACTTTTTTATTTATTGGATGCGGTGAAGTGATGAATCTTACATCTTCACAATTACAATCACAATATTTAATCACAGATTATGACGGTACAGAGAAAAAGCCAAATGTACAAGTATATATAGGGCAAAAATTGATACCAGCCACTAATTATACAACTACATATGCAAATAATATAAACGCAGGAGTAGCTACTATTACAGTTACAGGTAAAAATGGCTATATTGGCAAAAAAACAAGAAATTTCGAAATTAAACAATTGAATCTAAGTACAGCGGGCCCCACAATCACACTTGCAGGGTCATCTTTTGTTTATACAAATAATCCAATAGAACCAGCCGTGACTTCGGTTGTTGTTAAAGATGCAATAATACCAACAACTGAATATGATATTGCTTATTCAGACAATACAAATCCAGGAACTGCAACAGTTACCATTTCGGGTAAAGGTAGCAATGTTACAGGTCTAGCAACCAAAACATTCTCTATAACAGGCGGTGAAATCACTATGACGTCTGAAAACACAGTAATAAATTTAGTTCAAGAAGAATTTGAATATACTGGCTCTGCAATTATAAATGTAATAGATTCTATTAAGGTAAATGGAACAACCTTAGTAGCAGGCGATTATACCGCTATATATTCAAATAACATAGAATTAGGAACTGCAACTATTACAATAACCGGTAAAGGCGGTTACAAAGGAACAATAATAAAGACATTTGAAATAGTAAAAAATTTATCCACAGCAGTAATAGCACTTGAATCAGACTCAATGGAATATTCAAAATCAGCAATAAATATGCCGATTACATCTGTTGTATTAGGCACTCAAACATTGACTGAGCAGGATTATACAGTTACATATTCAAACAATATCAATGCTGGCGAAGCGACTGTAACAATTACAGGTGCAGGCAATTATAGAGGCACCGCAACTAAAACATTTGAAATAACTAAAAAAGCGATAACAGTTGCTACTATAAGTGAAGCGGAAGTTACAAAAACTTATGACGGAATGTTAACTGCGGATATTACAGGGCAGTATGAATTTTCTGGTGTTATAACAGGTGATATTGTTGAATTAGATTATACCTCAGCATTTGATAATGCAAATGTTGGAACTAACAAAACAGTTACAGTTTCAGACTTAAATATAAATAATACTAACTATAAATTAACAACAACAAGTTTTACATTAGTTGGAACAAT
>JAQVYC010000021.1 GCA_028708805.1 Clostridia bacterium
TGTTCCGTAGACCAACGCTCTATCCAGCTGAGCTAGCGGTGCAAAAATTTGTTATTTAATTTTTTATTATTGTAAATAAATATGGCTTCTAACTAAAATTCAAAAACAAAATAGTATAACACCTATTCTTATTAATTGCAATAAAAATTATATCTTAACTTTATAAATTTTCTGATTAGAAATTTATATTGTTTAATTCTTAATTCAAATCTTTCATCTGCCATTCGCTTTCAAATAGGAACAATTCTAATCAAGCTCTTGTGCAAATTTATATAGAAACAGCATAGGCTTAGTAAATAAATTCAGCCGTAATTAATTTTAGTTGGAGATGTTCTCACTTATTTAATTTTTTCACTTTTCAATTTCATCCATTTCAAACCCTTCATCATTATCAAATGACCTATGCTATTCATATTAAACATTTTGACCGACAAATATCTTTCAGGATGAAAACATTCCTGCTATAATAACAATTAAAAAGGTTTATATTTTAAAATTTTGTTAATAATTAAAATATGAAAACTTTTAATCAGATAATTACTACCATAATTCGAATTTCATTAATTTTTTTATTGTTTTTTATATGGGTTAGATATTATGTAGATTCTTTGGTCTTGACAATTATTATCACTTCGGTTTTAACTTTAGCATTTGATTTTCTTTTAATTTATTTAAATAAGAAAAAAAATATAAAAGCTAGTTTGAAAAAGGAAGAGATAGCAATGGCCGAAGGTTTTTGCAATAATTTCATTTTTAATAAAAAAACAACCGCTTTAAACTTTTATTTTCAGTTATTACAAAAAGAATTTTCTCCAATCAAAAAAACAGAATTTATAATATTTGAAAAAAACAACAAAAATTTTATTTTATTTCCATATTACAAATTTAATAAATTAAACGGTGAAGATTTAGTTTATGTATTTAATAAAGTAAAGAGTTTTGATTTCGATAAAGTTATATTATGTGTTAATGATGTTGATGCAAATATTAAGGAAATAGCGGATAAACTACCTGCTAAATTTATAATCTTAAATAAATATGAGAGTTATGAGAAATTGATGAAGAAATGTAATATTTTTCCTTCGGAGATATTTAACTTTAATGAAAAAACAAACTTAAAATTTGAAAATTTTTTGGAACTTAGTTTGAATAAAAAAAGAGCAAGTGGTTATATCTTTGCCAGTATTGTTCTATTAATTTCAAGTTTTTTTGTTAAAGTTACAATTTATTATTTAGTAATGAGTTCAGTTTTGCTGTTACTTTCTATATTTTCATTTATTAATCCTTTTTATAATAAAAAACTTCCCGAATCTATATTTTAATAAGATTATTTAAAATTGATTTTAAAATATAGTAAACAAACCTGAGTAGAGTAACAAGTACCCCACTCAGGTTTGTTTACGCAGGGGGTGTTTCCCCCTACACTGTTATAATGTACAACTGTATTTTATTTATTCATTAAATTTTGAAAAATTTAAATATATATTTATATATTAATAAATTCAAATTTGATATTTTAACAAAAAAGTTTAATAATAATACATATTATAAATTAATTTAAGTTTTTAAAAAATATGTTCCAAATTTCTTCCAATTGTGCTATAATGAGAAAGTTTCAATTTTTTACACAAAGGATTTAAATACAGAATGAAGAATAATAAAATAAGAAATATTGCGATAATTGCCCATGTCGACCATGGCAAAACAAGTTTGGTTAACGAAATGTTAAAACAAGGCGGTGTCTTTCGAGATAATCAAACCGTGGAAGATAGAGTTATGGACTCTAATGCACTAGAGCGTGAACGAGGCATTACTATTTTTAGTAAAAATGCTTCGCTAAATTATAAAGATGTAAAAATAAATGTAGTGGATACTCCTGGTCATGCGGATTTTGGTGGTGAAGTTGAACGAATTTTAAAGATGGTTGATGGTGCCTTATTGGTTATTGATGCTTATGAAGGACCAATGCCACAAACTAGATTTGTGCTTGAAAAAGCTCTTTCAAGAAATTTGAAAATAATAGTGGTTATAAATAAAATTGATAGAAAAGATAGTCGAATAAATCAAGTTCGAGATGAAGTTTTAGAATTGTTTATGGAATTAAATGCAACAGAAGAACAATTTAACAGCCCATTTGTATATGCGTCGGCAAAGGCGGGAACAGCTAGCCTGAATGCAAATGAAGAAAGTGAAAATATGATTCCTTTATTCGATATTATATTAAAACATATTTCTGCTCCAGTTGGTGACGAAAAATTACCTTTCAAAATGCTAGTAAGTTCAACCGAGCATAATGAATTTTTAGGAAAGTTGGCAGTTGGCAAAATTGAACAAGGCTCTCTTAAAGTAAATGATAATTTAGTTATAACTAATTATTTCAATCCTGATAAAAAAATAGCTTTTAAAGCACAAAATCTTTTTCAATTTCAAGGCTTGAAAAGAGCACCAATTGATGTAGCAAATGTTGGCGATATAATTTGCATTGCAGGTGCAAAAGATATGACAATTGGTGATACTTTAAGCGATAAAGATAATGTATCAACGCTTCCATTCGTAAAAATAAGTGAACCTAATGTTGAAATGACATTTATGGTAAACACCAGTCCACTTGCTGGAAAAGAAGGAAAATTTTGCACCAGCAGACACTTGAAAGACAGATTACAAAAAGAAGCCGTTAAAGATTTAAGTTTAAAGGTTTTTGAAACAGATAAAGCTGATTCATTTCGTGTTCTTGGACGAGGTGAAATGCATCTTTCAATTTTAATTGAAAATTTACGCCGTGAAGGTTATGAGTTTCAAGTGAGCATGCCCAAAGTTTTATATAAAGAAATAGAAGGGAAAACTTATGAGCCAATTGATAAATTGGTTGTTGACATTCCATCAGATAAAGCAGGCAATGTTATAAGTGTGTTAGGTGCTAGAAAATCCGAAATGTTAAATATGATTAATTTAGGAACTAGAACCAAGATTGAGTTTTTAATCCCTTCACGAGGATTATTCGGTTATAAAAACCAGTTTTTAACAGACACAAACGGCGAAGGAATTATGAGTAGTGTTTTTCACGATTATCAAGAATTTAAAGGTCCGATTGCACGAAAAAGCACTAATTCTTTAATAGCTTTTGAAAGTGGAAATGCTGTTCAATATGGATTGTTTTATGCTCAGGAACACGGTCGACTTTTAATCTCAGCGGGCGAAATTGTTTATGCTGGAATGATAGTTGGAATAACAAATAAACCTGATGATATTGTTGTTAATGTCTGCAAAACAAAACATTTAACTAATACTCGTTCTAGTTCTAGTGATGAAGCATTACGGTTGGAGCCGATACAAAAACCTTCATTAGAGCAAATGCTAGACTTTTTGGATGAAGATGAATTGTTGGAAGTAACCCCAAAATCACTTAGAATGCGTAAGATGATATTAGACCATACCTCACGAGGAAGAATGAAGCATCATACAAAATATAATAAATAAAATTTTTTAATAATCAAACCAAAAATTGCAAATTCAAGTTGCAATTTTTTTAAATCTTGATTGAATTTGTACTATTTTAAAACAATATCTTTTAAACAAGACTTGTCTGATTTGAAATTAAAATAAAGTCGTATTTTAAAATTAAAAGATTTGAGGAATAATTAAAACAGAATGTTAATTAAAATAATATATCCATTTTTGTTTCATAAAAAATCTCCTATGGTTTTATTTACCATAAGAGATGTTTTTTTGTTGTGTCTACTTTTAAGGATGCAGTTCAATTACGTTGCTGTTTTATTTAGTGCTAAATTTTTGAGTTTATCAACAAAAGATTCAGTAAAATTTATAATTCAAACAGCTGAATTCTCACTTGGAAAAACTACAAATTTGTTTTTCTAAAAGCTTATTCCATCGATATAATATAATAATAAACAGGTTGTCCTCCGTAAATCATTGTAACTTCACAATTCGGATATATGCCCGCAAGCTTTTCTTGAAGTGAAAGAGCCTCTTCTTCTCTAACATCCTCACCATAAAATAATGTTATGTTACAAGTATCATCAGTTATTAGTTTTTCGATTAATTTTTCTGTTGTAGGAGCAACCAACTTTCCCTTAGAAATTATGGCTTTATCATCAAGCCCTATAATTTCGCCCACAGACAAGTCAAAACCGTCCACATGAGTGCTTCTCACTGCATAAGTGACAGAGGCAGATTTTATATTTTGATATGATTCATTCATTGCTTTTATATTTTCATCAGTACTACATTCAGGATTAAAGGAAAGAACTGCAGATATTCCCTCAGGAATATTTTTTGTTGGAATTGTAAATAGATTTTTAGATGTCAATGCCCTTGCCTGCTCGGCAGCTAATATTATATTTTTATTGTTCGGAAATATAATTACATTTTTTGCAGGTACTCTTTCCACTGCTTGAACAATGTCTTCGGCACTTGGATTCATTGTTTGTCCACCCTCAATAATTTGGTCTACCGACAAATCTTTGAAAATATTGGAAATTCCTTCTCCTGGAGCAACTACAACTAATCCAATTTCTTTTAATTCTTCTGTTTGTTGTATTTTTCTTTTCAGCTCTCGGTTTTGTTCTCGCATATTATCAATTTTTAAATTATTAATTTCGCCTAATTCTAGTGCATATCCAATAGCTAAATTAGGAGTATTTGTATGCACATGCACTTTTACAAGTTGCAAGTCACCAACACAAATTACACTATCACCAATTTCTAATAATTTTTCACGAAGTTTATCAATGTCTGCTTCTGTTGTTTTCTTTATCATATGAATTATTACATATTCTGTGCAGTAGCCAAATTCAATTTCGCCTAAATTATGAATATCTGGCAAAACATCTTCAACTGATTCAGCAGGTACAGTTCCATCATCAAATTCAAACTCTAAATCTTCATTGATAAAGCCTTTATAAAAGCCATTAAAAATTATAAGTAGACCTTTTCCGCCAGCGTCAACAACACCAGCCTTTTTAAGCACTGGCAACAATTCAGGAGTTTGCTTTAAAATTTCATCACCTTTTTCTAAAACTAGTGGAAAAAATGTTTCAAAATCGGAAGTTTTCTTAGCAATATCTACGGCCATATCCGCCATAACTCGAATAACCGTAAGCATTGTACCTTCTTTGGGCTTAGTAACTGCTTGGTAAGCAATTTTTGAGCCTTCTTGCATTGCCTTAGCAAATTGTTTCGTAGATATTCCCTTATTTTGTCTAATAACAGAGCAAAAGCCCTTTAAAATCTGTGAGGTGATAACACCAGAGTTACCTCGAGCACCCCTTAATGCACCTTTAGAAAGTGCATCTGCTAGACATTCAAATTCATTATCTAAACATTTATTAACCTCTGCAACAGCAGCTTTAATTGTTAAATACATATTAGTTCCCGTATCCCCATCTGGAACCGGAAAAACATTAAGTGAATCTACTAATTTTTTATTTTCTTCAAGCAAGCTTGCCCCGCAAGCAATCATTCTTCGGAAACTTGCACCATTAATAAGTTTTTGCATAAATAACTCCTAAACCTGTATGCCAACCACATGGATATTAACATTTTCAACAATCATTCCCGTGAAATTTTCAACACTATACTTAACAGATTTTTTAAGGCTTTCAGCAACCGCGGAAACAGAAACACCGTATTTAAAAATACAGTATATATCAATAATAATTCTATTATCAACGCTAGAAATATGAATGCCTTTGGAATAAGGTTGTTTTTTTAAGAAATCCCTAATGTTGTCTTTAATATTTTTTGATACTAAATCCACAACACCATAACACTCTAAGGCAGCAAAACCGGCAACTGCCGCTATGGCGTCGTTGCTTATGCTGATTTTTCCATAATAATTATTCGTATCAACTGTCAATGTAAAGCGACCGTCCTTTTAATGTTATTGATTTGATTTAAAATTAACATAAAATTTTGAATTATGAAAAACCATATATTCTTATAATATAAAATTAAATCGTTATAATGATTGGTTTTTTGGCATTTTTTCAAATGTGTAAATATTTTTTTTAACAAAGCAAACATTATTTTATAATAATAATTGCAATATACATAATACACTAATTGTTTCGATTTATCAAGGTATTTTTAATAAATTTTTTATATCATAATAAATGATTAGAGTATAAAAACAATGAAACAGATTCAGGAATATTTTTTTTATAATTCTAATTTTATATAATCAAATCACTTGCAATATTTGTTTATTTATGATATCATATAAAACATTTATTTATAAGAATAATTAATTAAATTAATAATTTTGAAATTTTTAAGGAGATAAAAAATGAGCAGAGTTTGTGAGATTTGCCAAAAAGGTAAAATGAGCGGGCATAAAGTAAGCCATTCAAACAGAAAATCAAATCGTAGTTTTGAAGTTAATTTGCAAGAAACAGTTATGGTTGTTGACGGCAAAGAAAAAAGGGTTAAAGCCTGTACAAAATGTATGAAAACACTAAAAAAAGTTAAATAATATAAATTAACCTAAGTTAAACTTAGGTTGATTTTTTTATAACATAAAATTTAAAAACCTCTATGCAATTGGTTTCTATAAATACAAGTAAGTTTTTATTATTATGTTTTTATAAGATAATATTTAATTTTAATTAATCACTTTTTTTCTTAAAAAGGTTTTTAATAGTTTTGAAAAAAATTTAGGGGCTTTAAAGCATATGATTTTCATAAGTTTCTCCTACATATCAATTTATTCTAAAAATCATATTTTTGTGAAACACTTAACTTTAATTTTTATATTTATTTTTATCATATAATTTTAAGGAATTGAAAATTGATACATAACGCTCATATCTTTTTAGGTCAATGCTACCAGAACTCACGGCATTTTTTATCATACAATTAGTTTCCCCGATATGTACACAGGATGTAAATTTACAACCTTGGCTTTGCTCTAAAAAATCTGGATAAAAACCAGCAAGTTCATAATAAGAAACTTTTAAAAGAGTTTCATTTAAAGCTGTAAAGCCAGGTGTATCGGCAATATAAGAATTATCTGAAATTTTATAAAGTTCAACATGCCTTGTTGTATTTTTACCCCGAACTATTTTCTCGGAAAGATTGCCTTCAATCGTTATTAAACTGTCAAAAAGCGAATTGATTAGGGCTGACTTACCAACCCCTGATTGACCTGCAAATGTAGAAACATTGTTTTTTAAAACTTTTTTAAGCTTATCTATATTTATTTTTTTGTGGGCGGAGAGTTCTAAAACTTGATAAAACTTTCCATAAACTGTTTGAATATATTGATTTTCTTTTCGGCTAGCATCAATTTTATTCACACAAATCACAGGCTTAATTTCATTAATCTCGCAAAACAAAAGTAATTTATCTAAAATTAAATAATCAGGCTTAGGCGCATAAGCTAAAACAATTAGCATTTGTTCTAAATTTGCAAGCGGAGGACGCACTAAAAGATTTTTTCTTTCCAACACACTTTCAATAATAAATTCTGTTGTAGAAAAAATAACATTATCTCCAACAAACAGACCCGAACCTTTTAAATTTCCACGAGCCGAGCAAATAAAAATTTCAGAGTTAACTGCAACCCAA
This sequence comes from Clostridia bacterium, assembly GCA_028708805.1. Classification (GTDB taxonomy): domain Bacteria; phylum Bacillota; class Clostridia; order Christensenellales; family UBA1242; genus UBA5489. The sequence continues at coordinate 7,585 of JAQVYC010000021.1, forward strand.
AATTTATTTGATATTTTTTTTATTACAATGCCTTTTTTCAAATTATCCCCGTGTTTGTTTTTAGTTCAAAGAATATTATTCAATAATATTTCCCACTTCAAGCTTTCTTCCATTTAAAAATTTTTTTGCATCCAGCCTATTGCTGTTTGGATATTGAATTTCTAAAATTTCAATAAAACCATCAGCGGTTTTAACAACAAGCCCTTGTTTAATTGAAGCACAAACTATTTCTCCATTCAAGAAAATCTTACCACTATTTTTTTTGTTGTCAGTTGAGTTTTCGGTATTAAAATTGTTGTGGATTTTAGCCTTATATACTTTATATTTTACATTATTTAATTCAAAAAAAGCCACTGGCGAAGGATTGTATGCCCTTATTTTATTCACAATATTAAATGAAGTTTCATTAAAATCAAGTTTTGAATTTTCTTTTGTTAAAATTGATGTATATGTTGATTTTTTGTGTTCTTGTGGCACGAAAACAGCCTTTTTTGAACTAATTAAATCAAGTCCTTCAACAATTGCTTTTGCTCCTGTATCAGCAATTTTTTCAAAAAGTGAACCTGAATTATCTTCATCATTTATTTCAACTTCTTTTTGTAATAAGACATCGCCCGCATCAACCTCGTCTATCATTTTAATAATTGAAACGCCTGTTTGCTTTTCTCCTTTTAAAATGGCTGTCTGAATCGGCGAAGGTCCTCTATATTTTGGTAGAAGCGAGCCATGTAAGTTAATTGGCAATGCAATATTTAAGATATCTTGCTTTAAAATTTGCCCGAATGCTACTAAAACCAAAACATCTGGATTAAAATTTTTTAAAATTTCAACTCCGTCTTGATTTATATTTTTAAATTGATAAACAGGTATATGTTTTTTTAAAGCCAACTCTTTAACGGGCGACATTTGAATTTTTTTACCCCGACCCGCTGGCTTGTCTGGTTTTGTAACTACCGCTAAAACTTGATGCTCAGATTTTAAAATTTCATTTAGACAAACTTTAGCTATTTCAGGTGTTCCCAGAAAAATAATTTTCATTAATTAGTCCTTTTATTTTGTTTATAAAAAATTTTAGATTATTCTATCTCATCAACAATCTCTCTTTCCATTATATCAGTAAAAACAATTCCATCAAGATGGTCATATTCATGAAGAATACATCTTGCAAGCAATCCTTCCGCAGTTAAAACATATTTATCACCGTATCGGTCATATGCTTCCACAGTAACTTGTTCAGGACGCCTTACAACACCGTGAACACCTGGGACACTTAGACATCCTTCAACTTCTTCACACATTCCTTTTGTTTTAAGAATAACTGGATTAAGCATTTCAAAATATAGCCCATTAATATCCATTACAAAAGCCCTTTTCAAAATCCCAACTTGCGGTGCCGCAAGTCCTACTCCTAGATTAGTCTTTATTAAAGTTTCTTTCATATCATCTAAAAGGATAGCTAATTTTTTATCATCATTAACAAATTTTTTAATTTCTTTTGATTTCTTTCTTAAAATCTCATCCCCTAATTTAACTATATTTCTAAAAGCCATTTATATTTTCCTTTTTTTAAACTATTGATATTTCTATTATAAAGCAAGCTTAATAGATTTTGAATTCGTGTTACTCTTAATTTTATTTTGTTTTTTAATTAAAATCAAAAACAAACAAAGACTTTAAGAACAACTCAATTTGAATGAACAAGTGTTTTATCTCAATTTTTGACCACTTGAAAAACATTAATTATTTAAATGATTTTACCCTAAATTTGACGGGTCAATTTCAACAAATATACTAGCTTTATTTTTAAATAAATTAACATCTTTATAAATCTGTTTTATGATATCATACTGATTTTCTTTTGTCAATCTTAGCAAAATTTGATAACGAAATTTGTTTTTTATTCTTGAATGTGGACTTTTCATTGCCTCACAATAAAAAATATTTTGACTATGTTTTTCTTTCATTTCTCTAATTTTTTTATATAGTTCCAAAGTTGTTTGCTTCGATATTTCCTCTTGTTCGTGCGTAATTAAAATTCTAATAATTATGGAAAAAGGCGGAAATTTTGTAACTTCTCGTATGTTGATTTCTTTTTCAAAAAAACCTTTATAATTATAATTTGCGGCAAATTTATAAACATAATGCTTCGGATTGTAAGTTTGAAGAATAATTTTACCGCCAGCATCCTTTCTACCAGCTCTGCCACTAACTTGAGTTATAAGTTGAAATGTTCTTTCAGTGCTTAGAAAATCAGTTTGATAAAGCCCTAAATCTGCATCAATAATGCCAACTAAGGTTACAGCATCAAAGTCATGTCCTTTAGCAATCATTTGTGTGCCAACCAAAATTGAGGGCTTGTTGTTTGAAAAATCTTCCAATATTTTTTGGTAGGCATTTTTACTTCTTGTTGTGTCGTTATCCATTCTAAAAATTTTAACTTCTGGAAAAATTACCTTAATTTCTTCAAGAACTTTTTGCGTTCCAACTGCTCCCTGCCTTATATATGAACTTTTACATTCAGGACAAACGGTCAAGGCTCTAAACCGCTTTCCACAATAATGACATTTCAATTTCTCTTCAGCCTTATGGTAAACAAGAGAAATATCACAATCGGTGCATTTTGCAACATATCCACATTCACGACATCTCATGAAAGATGTAAAACCTCTTCTATTTAGAAATAAAAGCGCTTGCTGTTTTTCTTTTATGCAAGTATGTAAATCATCAATGAGTTGCCTTGAAAAAATGCTTCCGTTGCCCGTCCTTAACTCTGACATCATATCTACAATTTGAATTTTAGGCATTTCTTTTTGATTAGTTCTGATAGGCATCTCTAATAATGTGCTTTTATTATTTAAGGCATCGTAATATGCTCTTATGCTAGGGGTTGCACTTCCTAACAATAAAGGACATTTATTATATTCCATTCTAAATTTGGCAATTTCATGAGTTTTATATCGGGGATTACTTTCACTATTATAAGAAGATTCGTGTTCTTCATCTATTACAATTATTCCTATATTTTTTAAAGGGGCAAATATGGCAGACCTAGCCCCAACAACTACTTTTGCTTCACCTGACAATAAACGCATCCATTCATCATAACGCTCGCCGGCAGATAGTCCACTATGTAAAACAGCAACGGCTGAGCCTAATCTCGCCTTAAAATTACCTAAAACCTGCGGTGTTAATGAAATTTCTGGCACTAACATTATTGCAGTTTTTCCAAGTTCCAAGGCTTTTTGAATGAGAGTCATATAAACTTCTGTTTTGCCACTCCCAGTTACCCCATGCAATAAAAAAGTTTTATTTTCAAATTTTTCAATTACGGTAATGGCTCTTTTTTGCTCTGGTGTATGTTTTATTTCTTTATCTAATATTAACATTTCAGAAGGCGACCGTTGTACATTATGTTCTTCTATTAAAATAACCCCATCTTTTTTAAATTTGTTTACAGCACTCGGCGAAAATTTTTGATTTAAAATAGCCTGTTGTTCTTTTTGTTTAATTTGCAAATAATTTAATAATTCTTTTTGTTTAAAACTGTTTTTCCTTAAACCATTCATATATTCGGATAAATCCATTTTATCATTTAAAACACATATAATTTTTTTTAATGGTCTAACTTTACCCGTTCTCAATTCAGAGGGTATAAAAAGTCGCAAGGCATCAACGAGTTTTATATTATACCTATTTGTCATAAAATAAACTAAATCCAACATTTCAGGTAAGATTAAAGGCATCTTATCTTTTTTTCTTAATATGCTTTTAAGTTTATTTTCAGGTAAATGTGAACTTTCTTTTATATTAATAATAATACCTTCAATCACTCTGTTTCCAAAAGGCACAACAACTCTACAACCTTTTTCCAAGAATAAATCTTCAGGTATTTTGTAATCAAAAACCTTATCCACATTACTATTTAAAACATCTACAATAACTTCTGCAAACAAATTATCCTCTTCTATAATTATTTTATTTTACCATTATATTAAACAAATGTTAAGCATTATTTAACATTCGCCTTATTTTTCAACTTTCTCAATATCTTTAATTTTGGTCATAAATAAAAAAATTTTAACATTAAATTGTTAAAATTTTTACTAGAATTTTAAAAGCTATTTTGCAACAACTTCGCCGTTATAAATTTCTTTTGCTGCAATGCTTATCTCTTTTTCAGGGCTGGTTTCAAGTTCATTCGGTATTGTTAAAGCAAGATACTTCGCTCTTTTAGCTATTAAACAACAAAGTTTATATTTATTTCCATCAACTTTTTTAATTAGCTTATCAATAGGTGGCTCTATCATCATAATAAAAAATACCTCTCTTTGTAATCTTCATTATATTAAATTTATATTGTTTTGTCAAGTAATTTCCATATTATAAAAATTTTAAAATTTACAATACTATTTTATTGAAGTTTGTTGACTTATGATATCATAAAATTCTTGCTCACTTATTAATTTTATGCCCAAACTTTTGGCTTTATCCAACTTACTACCCGAATTTTCACCGTAAACAACAAAATCTGTATTTTTAGAAACCGAAGATGTAACTTGTGCATTAAATTTTTCCAAGATTGAAGTTGCCTCTATTCTAGAATATTTTTGCAAGGACCCAGTTAATACAACCATTTTATTATTAAAGACTGTATTTAAAGAAAGAGATTTTGATTTATATTCAATTACGATGCCTTGTTTAAATAATTTTTCTATTTGATTAATGTTATATTCATTTCTAAAATAATTATAAACATTACCAGCAACAATCTCGCCTATATTATAAATAGTTAATAATTCGTTTAACTCTGCATTTTTCAAGGCTTCCAAAGTTGAGAATTTTTTACTCAAATCTTTAGAAGTTTTAACCCCTACACCGCCAATATTTAAACTAGTTATGAACCTATGAAATGGTACATTTTTGGCTTTTTGAATTGCCTTTATAATTTTATCTGTTTTCTTTTTCTTGAAACCTTCTAGCATAAGTAATTGTTCCGAAGTTAAATCAAATATTTCTGAAAAATGCCTAATATTAAATTTTTCATATAACGCAGTTATTGTACTGATACTCAAACCTTCAATATTCATTGCTTCTTTACTAGCAAAATTGGTAAGTCTTTCAATAATTTGGTCTTTGCAACCATCTATATTATAACAGTATAAATTTGCACCACTTTCCACAAGCTCAAAATTGCAACAAGGACAACGAGTTGGAGCAATTATTTCTTGACTGTTGGGAAGTTTTTCAGCCAAACCTAGAACTTCTGGAATCACTTCATTACTTCGCCTTATAAACACCCGTGAACCTATTTCCACTCGCTTTTTTCTTATATCACCAATATTATTTAAGGTTGCTCTTTTAATAGTTGCACCAGCAAGTTCAACTGGCTCAATTTCGGCAATCGGTGTAATTTTTCCCGTCCGTCCAACATTCCAAATTACATTTTTCAATAAACTACTCACTTCCTCTGCTTCAAATTTAAATGCCATTGCCCATTTAGGAAATTTTGCAGTGAAACCAAACTCATCTCTGTGGGGAATGTTATTCAACCTTATAACAACACCATCCATTAAAATATCCGATTTTTTTCTTATTTCATCTATTTTATCTATTTCATTAAAAATTTCGTCCGCAGTTTTACAAACTTTAAAATAATCACCAATATTAAAATTATTTTCTTTTAAAAATTGCATTGTTTCTGCTTGTGTTTTAAAATTTTTATTTTCTGCAAAATGAATGGTGTAAGCAAACCAATCCAAATTTCTTTTAGCGGTAGATTTGGGGTCTAAATTTCTAATAGCTCCCGCAACTGCATTTCTTGCATTTTTCAACGGTTCATTTGTTTTTTGGTTAAATTTTGCCAAGTTAGAAAGCGTTATCATCGCTTCACCTTGTACAATTAATTCTTCTTTAAAATCAATTTTTAAAGGAACAGTTTTTATTGTTTTTGCTTGTTGTGTTACATCTTCACCAATAAAACCGTTGCCCCTTGTCCCTGCTGAAACAAAAAATCCGTTTTTATAAGTACAAACCAGCGACAAGCCATCAAACTTATATTCGCAAGTAAAATCGGCTTCAGGGTACGATTTTTTAATGTCATTTATCCAATTATTTAACTGAGTTTTAGTTTGGCATTTATCTAAACTATAAAGTCTGAACTTATGCGGATATTTTTTAAAACCGCTTAAAATTTGACCGCCAACACGCTGAGTTGGTGAGTCTGGTAAAATTACTCCCGTTTCTTTTTCAAGTTCAACCAATTCATCATAAAGTAAATCAAATTCTTTATCTGAAATTGTGGGACTGTCTAACACATAATAATTATAAGCATGTTTAGAAACTTGTTCCACAAGCCACTTCATTCTATACATTAATTTCATCATTTATCCATTTAATTTTTAATATTTTACGCTTTTTTAAAATTCTCAATCAGTTTTTTTAACAATTTTTAAAGGAGCAATATCTAGCATTAAGGTTTTTATACCAATTTTATGAAAATCTATATCAGCACATCTTGCTTCTTTGTCAATGCTTTTTATTGTACCTATTCCAAATTTAGGATGTAACACAATACTTTCCTCATTATAAATGTCTATGTTGGTTTTGGATTGACTATTAGAACTATTAGCTTGATATAATTCAAAGCCTGTTTCTCTCTTTGAATTAGTTTCCTTCTCACTATTAAAAACATTCTTTAATTGCTGTCTTACATAATCTACTTGTGAACTAGATTTTCTAGTGGCCGTGTTTTTATCCCATCCACTCGCAAAACCTTTATCAATTACAGAAAATCCAAGCTCTTTTAAAAATCTGCTAGGTTTCATAAATTCACTTCTTCCATAAAGAAATCTTTTTTTACAATTTGTTAAAAACAAATTTTCTTTTGCTCTCGTTATTCCAACATATAAAAGCCGTCTTTCTTCTTCCATTTCATTTTCTTTATCATAAGCACGAGATATAGGAAAAATTTTCTCTTCTAGTCCAATAACAAAAACCGCTTTAAATTCTAAACCTTTAACTGAATGTACGGTAGCAACTATAACATTATCGTTTTCATCATCAAGAGAATCTATATCAGAAACCAATGACACATTTTGCAAATAATCGCTGAGTGTGATATTTTCATTCTTTTCATAAAAACTTTTAATTGAAAAAATTAATTGGTCTATGTTCATAATTTTATCTGCATCTTCTAATGATTTACTAGAAAAAGCACTTTTGATTTCAAATTTATTTATCACATCAACAACAAATTCATCAAGTGGAGTTATCTCATATTCTGCATAAAGTTCCTTATAAATATCAGCAAAAACTTGAAGTTTATTAATAATCGAGGCAGGCAACTCAAAATCAGCATCTTCGGAAGCTTGTAAACAAACTTCTAACAATGAGAGTTTTTTCTCATCGGCAATTATCTTTACTTTTGCTATTGTGCTATCGCCTATTCCCCTTTTGGGAAAATTAATAACTCGTAAAAATGCTTGTTCGTCTTTTTGATTAACAAAAAGCTTTAAATAAGATAAGACATTTTTCACTTCAAGTCGTTCATAGAATTTATAACCACCGAAAATTTTATGAGGAATATTGTAATTTAACAATTTTTCTTCGAATGGTAAAGATAATGCGTTAAGACGCATCAAAATTGCGAAATCTTTGTATTTATAATCTTGATTATGCACCAGCTCATGAATTTTACGAGCAACATAATCCGCCTCACCACTTTCATCATAACTCTCGTACCATTCAACCGAAGCAGTACTCTCTTTTTCTGACCATAATTTTTTATCAATTCTGCTTTTGTTATTTTTAATTAATCTGTTCGCATAATCTAAAATTGTTTTTGTTGAGCGATAATTTTTTTCCAGTTTAAAAATTTTTACATCATCATAATCTTTTCTGAACTTAAAGATATTTTGCAGGTTAGCACCTCGCCAAGTGTAAATACATTGGTCTTCATCTCCTACAACAAAAATATTTTTATGTACTGAACTCAACATTTTAACAAGTTCATATTGAACTTCATTTGTATCTTGAAACTCATCCACAAGTACAAATTCAAACCTTGTTGCATACTTGTTTAAAACATCAGGATTACTTTTAAGAAGTACATAAGTTAAATATAATAAATCATCAAAATCAACAGCATTGTTTTCGGCTAGTTTTTTTTGATATTCTCTGAAAACTGACATTATTAAATCTATATTTTTTTCATATAAATGCTCATTTTCATATTCTTCTAATGAGCAGATATTATTTTTACAATTTGAAATGTGATACATAATTGATTTTTTAAGCTGTTCATCTTTAACATAGCCTTTTTCAGCTAAAATTTGAGTTATAACTTTATTTGACTCTGTGTCTGCATAAATAGAAAAGTTAGTTGTATAACTTTGGTTTAATTTATCAATATTACTTCTTAGAATTCTAGCACACATTGAGTGAAAAGTTGAAATCCAGATTTTATTTTTTATTTCTGGTAGCATTTCATTAATTCTTTCTTTCATCTCGTTTGCTGCTTTATTTGTAAAAGTTATTGCTAAAATATTTACTGGAAAAACATTCAAATTTTTCACAAGATGAACAATTCTGTGCGTTAAAAGCCGAGTCTTTCCACTGCCCGCACCTGCCGTTACAAGCACTGCCCCCTCTACCTGATTTAAAGCATCTAGTTGGTCTTTATTTAAATGGTTAATATCAAATTCGTTCATATGCACATAATATCACAAATTTGCCATTTTGTAAAATCTTTTAGTTTAAAAAATCAAAACTTAAATAACGAATTCATGTTCTTTTTCAAACCTTTCTTTGCATTCACCATATTTGTCAACTAAATCAAAAAAATATTTTTCTTTCGAGAGAGAAGGCAAAGAATTATAAACTTCATAGTCAATTAGTTTCCCAATAGGATTTCTAATATCCTTGTTTTCAGATAATAATTTGCACACCTTTTTATAAAACTTTTCATGCTCTTCACATGATAAAGTTTTAACATTGCTTTTATAACCCTCATCAACATAATATGTATTAAATTGAATTTCCCCAATCAATCTTTTCTTCGCTTGGAGAGCCAGCTTTTTTAACAAATCATTTTTAGAACGCATTTTTTTAACCTCCGTGTAATAGGATTGTAACAAAAATTTTTAGTGTTTTTGCATATATCTTTTGTTGAAACTTGTGATATAATTTGTGTTTTTGTTTTATCCCGTTCTTCTTGACAAATAAAGAACATTATATTACATTTTAAAATAAATTAACAAACAAAAAGGAAAAAATTATGAAATATTTTATTATTGAAATTGAAGGTACCGACGGTTCGGGTAAACAAACTCAAACAAAAAAATTATTTGATTATTTGAAATCAAATAAGCTAAATGTTAAACAAATGAGTTTCCCAAATTATGAAAGTCTTTCTTCTGGACCTGTTAGAATGTATTTACAAGGCAATTTAGCGGACAATTCAGCTGAAATTGATGCCTATCAAGCATCGGTTTTATTTGCTTCTGATAGGCTTTGTACAATGAAAACAGAAGCGAAAAATTTTAAGAATAACGATATTATTATTTTAGACCGATATGCTGGTTCTAATTTAATACATCAGGCATGTAAAATAAGTGATAAGAAAGAGCGAGAAATATATGCAAATTGGATTACAGATTTAGAATTTAACAAGTTAAAAATTCCAAAACCTGATTTGGTTTTATTTTTAGATATGCCAATAGATTTCATACTTTCCACAATAAAAAATAGAAATATTATTAAAAGTGGAGAGCAAACCCGAGATATTCACGAACGAGATGAAGCATACTTAAACAATGTTTATAAAACAAGTAAATCTATTGCTGAAAGTCAAGGTTGGTATATTATAAATTGTGATACAGGAAATAGATTAAAAACAATAGCAGAAGTACACAGTGAAATAATAGATATTGTGAATAAAAAGTTGATTTCAAAGCTTAATAAAAAAATTTAGTTTAAATATGTAAATAGTTATTTTACTAAATATTGCATTCGAAAATACTTAAAATTTGTTAAAATTTCATATGGAATAGTATCGCAAATTTCGGCCCATTTAATTGGATTTTCAAAAACAGTAAC
>JAQVYC010000031.1 GCA_028708805.1 Clostridia bacterium
GCCACTTAGTGTTGCATAATTTAAGTCGCTCCCCATACGCGGGGGCGTGGATTGAAATTAGTTATGTGGAAATGTTGATAAAGGAGAAAGTAGTCGCTCCCCATACGCGGGGGCGTGGATTGAAATCACAAGTGACATCTATTGGTGACAATGCTTTTATGTCGCTCCCCATACGCGGGGGCGTGGATTGAAATCAAATGGAAGACCAAATCAACTCAACAAAAAATCGTCGCTCCCCATACGCGGGGGCGTGGATTGAAAAGTAATTTTTAAAAATTAATATATCTTTCAAATAAAAAAAAGGCACTCTAAAAGTGCCTTTTTAGCAATTGATGCTAAACTTGGAATTAACATCGTGCCGAATATTTTAAATTGTTAGCTAGTCTATAAGCCGAGTTCTGTATTAAATGGCCATCTGTCTAGACAATATATCTCTATATTGTTCCAGCGGTGTTTTTGGATAACGCGAGAAAACAAACGCTTATGTTATCACTTAACCTTGCTTCAGGTGGGGTTTACATAGCACACTCTGTTACCAGAATGTCGGTGGTCTCTTACACCGCCTTTTCACCATCACCACAACACGAAGTTGTGGCAGTATATCTCTGTTGCACTTTCCTTAGAGTCGCCTCTACCGGCAGTTAACCGGCACCCAGTTTTCTTGAAGCTCGGACTTTCCTCGGAACTATCATTATAATAGCCCCGCGACCATCTGGCTAACTAACATTAATATTATATCAATTTTTATAAAAAATGTCAAGTGTCTATTCTCTTGTCTAACTATTTTATATTTTCAAAATAAAACATTTAATTGATTTTTAATTTGATTAATGTTATAATTTTTTAAATTCAAAGGAGTATTTATGGATATAGCTGAACAAATAAGTAAAGAGTTTAATATAAGGCAAAATTATGCCGAAAATATAATTAGTTTATTAGAAGAAGGGCAGACAATTCCATTTATTTCAAGATATAGAAAAGAAATGCATGGCAGTTTAGATGATCAAATTATCCGTGATTTCGCAGATCGCCTTAACTATATTAAAAACTTTAATAAACGAAAAGAAGACATAATAAAATCAATCTCAGAGCAAGAAAAAATGACTCCTGAAATATTGCAAAGCTTAGAAAAAGCAGTTACATTAACCGAGTTAGATGATATTTATCGACCTTTCCGACCGAAACGACAAACACGGGCAACAATAGCAGAAGCGAAAGGTTTAAAACCACTAGCAGATATAATTTTTGCTCAAACTGGGAACATCTCTCTTGAAGAACTTGCTCTTAAATTTATTAATGCTGAAAAAGGTGTTGAAAATATAGAACAAGCCCTTGCAGGAGCAAGTGATATAATAGCGGAGCAAATTTCGGATAATGCCGAAATCCGTAAAAAGCTTCGTGAATTTATAACCGAAACGGGAATGCTTGTAACTGAATTAAAAGAAAATGAAAAATCTTATACATATAAGATGTATGACAATTTTAAAGAGGAAGTTAAAACTTTACCTTCACATAGAATCCTTGCAATTAATCGAGGAGAAAAAGACAATTGCTTGAATGTCCAGTTAAAAGTTAATAAAGAACGCAGTTTAAAAATCATCAATAATGAAGTTTTAAAAGGCGAAAGCATTTACAAAGAATTTATTGAAAACGCAGTTTTAGATAGTTATGATCGGTTAGTTTTTCCATCTTTGGAAAGAAAGCTAAGGACTGATTTAACAGACATAGCCAACGAACAAGCAATTAACATGTTTAAAATAAATCTAAAACCACTTTTAATGCAACCTCCACTTAAAGATAAAACAATTATGGGGCTTGACCCAGCATATAGAACTGGTTGTAAAATAGCAATTATTGATAAAAATTCAAATGTTTTAGATAAAAATGTTGTGTTTCCAACTCCACCACACAACAAAGTTGAAGAAGCTGAAAAAATTGTTGCTTACTTAATAAAAAAGCATAATGTAAATGTTATTTCAATAGGAAACGGAACAGCAAGCAAAGAATGCGAAATTTTTGTCAGTAATCTAATAAAGAAATTGCCAAAGCCTGTTTCTTATATGGTAGTTAATGAGGCAGGAGCTTCTGTGTATAGTGCTTCAAAATTCGGGGCCGAAGAATTTCCTGAATATGATGTTTCAGTGCGAAGCGCAATTAGTATTGCTAGAAGATTGCAAGACCCTCTTGCCGAGCTTATTAAAATTGATGTTAAATCAATTGGTGTTGGGCAATATCAACACGATATGCCACAAAAGCGTTTAACTTCTGTGCTTGATGGCGTTGTTGAAGATTGTGTGAACTCGGTAGGAGTTGATGTTAACACAGCATCATATAAGCTTTTAGGTTATGTTTCTGGGTTAAATACAGGGGTTGCAAAAAACATAGTTGAGTTTAGGCGGGAAAACGGAAATTTTAAAAACAGAAATGAACTTAAACAGGTTAATAAGTTAGGGGGAAAAGCATTTGAGCAATGTGCAGGCTTTTTAAGAATTACTGACGAGGAAAATATTTTAGATAACACCGCGGTTCATCCAGAAAGTTACGATGCCGTTAAAAAACTTTTAACATTATTTAATTTAAAAATTGAGGATATCAACACTGAAAAAATTGTACTTTTACCAAAACTAGTTGAACAAAAAGGCATAAGGGCTGTTGCAGAGCATTGTAATATAGGAGTTCCAACTTTGGAAGATATTATAAATGAACTTTTAAAACCAGGTAGGGATATCAGGAAAGAACTTCCAGTGCCAGAACTTAGAACCGATGCAATGAGTATTGAAGATTTAAAAGAAGGAATGACTTTAAAAGGTGTTGTTAGAAATGTAATAGATTTCGGGGCATTCGTCGATATTGGTGTGCATCAAGATGGGCTTGTTCATATAAGCGAAATCTGCGACCGTTTTATTAAACACCCAAGCGAGGAATTAACGGTAGGTCAAAATGTTGAAGTTAAGGTAATAGGCGTTGACCCTGAGAAAAATCGAATATCTTTAAGCATTAAAAAGGCCCAAAAAGCCGACTGAATATAAAGCGGCAATATGCGGTGTTTACTGCCAAATGTCCTTAAACAGTCGTTAACATATAAGTTCCTGCTTTTATGGCATTTGTCGAGCCTTGCACAATGTCTTTTCTCAGCCTATTTAGTTCGATAGTAATTGACTTTTTAAAAAAATTAGACATTTATTGTTATTAAACTTTTAAGATAAGAATTAATTTTTTCTTTTTTCACGAATTAAACTCAAATTAAAAAAATGGTCATTTTAACCAAACCATTTTATAAATATTGTAATTATTTTTGTTTAAGTGTATAATGCAAACAGAGGTGAAAATTGGAAAAGAAGGTTGAAAAAGTTAAAGATAAAGAAAAAATTAATTATGAATCAGACTTAGAAATATTATTATATAGACAATATGATGCACTTACATATTGGTATTGGTATTTTAGTCATAACTGCGGAAAATACGGCATCACGACAGCAAATGCAAAAAAATCTATAAAATTTTATGAAAAAGAAGCAAAAGAAGTTTATGGTATTATAATAAAAAAGGTAATAAAGCCCAAAGTTTCGAATGCTGATAATCAGGAAACAAAAAAATTGTTTATAGACTGGTACAGCTGCTGGAATGACCACATAAGAAAAATTTTAGAGCCATACAGAGAAGAATCTCGCAAATTTATTGAAATGGAAAAAGATTTTATTAAAGAGGGCATAGATAACGGTTATACTTCAATAAAACCTGAACAAGATTGGGTGAATTATAGATATAATAATTCTAGTAGTCAGGAATTGAGCAGGGCTAAGGAGTTGGTTCTTTCACGAAGCAAAGAAACAAAATCAAGATAAATTTTGGCACTTAATAATTAAAGCGAATTTTAATAAAAAAATCAATTAATAATTTT